>JBAYYO010000023.1:0-14468 GCA_041672985.1 Syntrophomonas sp.
CATCTACTCATCTTCAACATCCCACGGTGGTAATTGCAAGAGGAGTTCATATATGTAATAACTGCAAGTTATAGTAGGACACAAGGGGAAGGAAGAATCGCTCCCAATATTGAATATTACTTATTTGGAGACATTTCTATTAATGGAGAAATGCAGGCTTGGTCTGGTTGGAATTATAATAATATATATATTACTAAAATTGCATTAATATTGCTGAATTACACGTAGCTGGCTTGCAAAAATTAAATAGCTCCGAGTTTTTCATCTAACGCGTTGCCATGATGGAAAACCATTGGGTTAACCTGGAAACGGGTTAGCCTCCCGTTACTGGAAAGGAGCCTGAAGATAATCTGGTTGGGATATAGTAATCCCGGCTGGGTTAGTTGTCGGGTGTAGTATCTGGTAATGTTTTTTTATGCCCCCGGCTTCATCCGGAGGCATTTGCTATTATAAAGGCCAGAAAGTTTATTCTTTAGCAATCTACTGCCAATAATGGTGTAAATAGATGAGGTTTGAATACTAAAAAGAAAGGAGGTGACATCATGGCAAACTATAAGGATATCATTGCTGGGTGCAAAGACAAAAAGGGAGGAATAATCGAGGCTTATCATGCATTGCAGAGCGAATTTAACTATATTTCCCGCGAGGCACTGGCAGAAGCGGCTCGAGTATTCGGTATTTCAGAAGCGCAGGCATATGGGGTGGCGACATTTTATTCCTATCTGTCAGTGGAAAAACGCGGTAAATATATAATCCGTATATGCGAAAGTGCGCCCTGCCACGTAGCAGGGGCTGATGAGTTGCTAAAAGCAATCGAGAATCAGCTGGGAATAAAAAGTGGAGAGACAACTCCGGATGGCAAATATACTCTGGAGCTAACCCAGTGCGTGGGGCAATGCCAGGCAACCCCCGTTATTACAATTAACAGCGAACCGGTATTCAATGTTACCGCACAGACACTGCCCCAGGTTTTAGCTGCCTATAAATAGAGAGAAAGGAGGGGATTGGATGACTGAGGAAAAAAGAGTCTTATTGGAATACGCTGATAAGATTAATCCAGAAAGTGCTGATGAATATGTAAAAGTCGGCGGATATGCCGGCTTAGAAAAAGCTCGTAAAATGGAAATCAACGATTTGATCCAGGAAGTAAAGAGTTCCGGGCTCAGGGGACGTGGCGGAGCCGGATTTAATGCTGGAATGAAATGGAGCTTTGTGCCCAAGAATGCCGAAGTCAAATATGTAGTCTGCAATTTGGACGAAGGCGAACCGGGCACCTACAAAGACCGGATCATCTGTGAGAAAAATGCCCAGGCACTATTGGAAGGCATGGCCATATGTGGAACGGCCATTGGATCAAAGCAGGGCTATATTTATTGCCGAGGAGAATATCCATTTGTAGTCAAACTGCTTAGAAACGCTATAGAAAGTGCTCAAGCCTGTGGAGCCTTGGGAGACTTTAATATTGAAGTAAGGATGGGAGCCGGAGCGTATGTGTGTGGAGAAGAATCGGCCCTAATCGAATCTATTGAAGGAAATCGGGGCGAACCCAGATTTAAGCCGCCGTTTCCGGGTGTGAAAGGGCTTTGGGGAGCGCCCACAGTGGTAAATAACGTCGAAACCTTTGCCTGCTTGCCCTATATTCTGACTAACGGCGCCGAATGGTTTGCCGGCATCGGGGCTGCCAAATATCCGGGTACCAAAGTTCTCACCCTGACCGGTGATACCAACAATCCAACCTATTTTGAAGTGCCGACCGATTATATATTGCGCGATGTAATCTATAAACTGGGGGGCGGCATAAAAGGCGGCAAGAAATTAAAAGCCGTTCAGGTAGGCGGAACCTCGGGAGCCTTCATACCCGAACAGAACCTGGATACCCAGATAGACTTTGATTCAATGGGCGCCATCGGGGCAGCTTTAGGATCAGGTGCGGTTTTAGTATTGGACGAGACCCGTGATATAGTTGATGTCGTAACCAGAATATCCAAGTTCTTTGAACATGAATCATGTGGTAAATGCAACCCCTGCCGGGAAGGAACCTTCCGTTGTCGGGAGATTATGGAGAAGATTAATTCCGGCCAAGGCAGCCAGCAAGATATAGATAACATACTAGTGCTGGCCCGGGTAATGCGTAAAGCTGCCCTGTGTGGTTTGGGACAGGCAGCGCCAATTCCGATTGAGTCAACCATAAAACATTTTGCTTATGAATACAGCAGAAAATTCAAATAAGTTTTTAGGAAAGGAGGAAAGATAATGATAAAACTAACTATAAATGGCCAAGAAATCCAAGTCCCCAGAGGGACAATGGTTTTGGATGCCTGCCGGCAAGCAGGAGCAGATATTCCTACCCTGTGCTATGATCCTGATTTGAAATTAGCCGGATCATGCCGCATGTGTGTAGTAGAAGCCAAAGGAAGACCTAACCTGATGGCAGCTTGTGTAAGTCCAGCTGAAAATGGAATGGTTATTGAAACTGAGAGCCCGGATGTAGTTGAAGCCCGCAAAATAATTCTGGAATTATTATTGGCCCGCCATAAACTGGAATGCCATACCTGTGAAAGAGATGGCAGCTGCAAACTGCAGGATTATTGCTATAGATATGGAGTAACCGAATCCCGTTATGCCGGGGAAGGACCGCATTTCCATACAGAAGACCCCAACCCGTTTTTCCTGAGAGATTATGATAAATGTATAATGTGCACCAAATGTGTACGAATTTGCGACGAGATAACCGGAGCGCAGGCTATCAATGTTAAAGACCGGGGTCACCATGCCAAAATATCGACCGTGTTCGATGGCAAACTGGCTGACTCGACCTGCGTATTCTGTGGTCAATGTGTAATGGTCTGCCCGGTAGGAGCCTTAACCAGCAAAGTATCCGCTGGGAAGGGCAAATCATATCAGACCCAAAACGTTTTAACCACCTGCACCTACTGTGGGACAGGATGCACATTTGAACTGAATGTCAAGGACGACCATGTAGTAGGAGTAACCTCGGTAAGAGATTCAGAATTCAGCCCGGTTAATAAAGGCGCTCTATGTGTCAAAGGACGCTTTGGCTGGGACTTTATTGAATCCGAAGAGCGACTTACAACCCCTTTAATCCGCGAGAATGGAGAACTACGGCCAGCTTCCTGGGATGAAGCCCTCGATTTCGCTGCGGATAAGATTAAGACTATTAAGGAAAAGGATGGCCCGGATGCGCTGGCATTGTTCTCTTCAGCTCGGGCAACCAATGAAGAAAACTATCTGGCTCAGAAACTATTCCGTGCAGCTATTGGAACTAACAACGTTGACCATTGTGCCCGTCTCTGACACTCCGTTACTGTCGCCGGTCTGGGGGCAGCATTTGGTAGTGGTGCAATGACCAACTCCATCAATGAACTGGAAAAAGATGCTACGGCAATATTCTGTATCGGAACAAATACGACCGAAAATCATCCCGTCATTGGATACAAGATCAGGAAAAATGTTCGCTTTAATGGTGCCAAATTGGTAGTAGCTGATCCAAGGAAGATCGAGCTGGCTGAAATAGCTGATGTTTATCTGCAGTTCAGGCCGGGTACCGATGTGGCGCTTATAAACGGAATGATGAACGTTATTCTGACTGAAGGTTTAGAGGACAAGGAATTTATTGCGTCTAGAACTGAGAAATACGAAGACATGGTAAAGGTAATAGAGAAATATACTCCCGAGTATGTGGCTCAAATATGCGGGGTAAATGCAGACGACATAAGAAAAGCAGCCCGTATTTATGCCACCGCTGAGAGAGGTTCCATATGCTATGCCATGGGTATTACTCAACATACTACCGGCACTGATAATGTAAAATCATGTTGTAACCTGGCGCTTATGACCGGTAATCTGGGCAAACCGGGAACCGGAGTAAATCCACTGCGGGGTCAGAACAACGTCCAGGGGGCCTGTGACATGGGGGCCTTGCCGGTCAGCTATCCTGCTTACCAGGCTGTCACCAACCCCGATGTGCGTGCCAAATTTGAAAAAGCCTGGGGGGTACCACTATCGCCGAATAACGGTTTAGTAATACCCGATGTGGTTGATAAAGCCCATCATGGAGAAATAAAAGGATTAATGGTCTTTGGTGAAAATCCCATGGTCAGTGATCCCGATCTTCACCATGTTGGGGAAGCACTTGACAAGCTGGAGTTGCTGATTGTGCAGGATATATTCCTCACTGAAACAGCTATGAAAGCCGATGTTGTATTTCCAGGGGTGACTTTTGCAGAAAAGGACGGCACGTTCAGCAACACTGAGAGAAGAGTGCAAAGAATACGCCAGGCAATTACGCCTAAAGGTGATGCACGTCCCGATTGGCAGATCCTGTGTGATTTATCCAACCGATTGGGTTATCCAATGAATTATAATTCACCAGAGGAGATATTTGAGGAAATCAGAACCGTAACACCGTCATATGCAGGTATAAGCTATGAACGTATCGATAATACTGGTATTCATTGGCCGTGTCCGACGATGGAGCATCCTGGTACCCCGATACTGCATGGAGCGCAATTCAATCGCGGTCTGGGTCTCTTCCATTCCATCGAGTTTAAGGAAGCGTTTGAACTTCCTGATGAAGAATACCCCTTGATATTATCTACGGGACGCAGTCTGTTCCATTATCATACCGGTAGTATGACCCGGAGATCCACTGCCCTGGATGAATATATGTCTTCCAACGAAGTGCAGGTCAATCCAGCGACAGCTGCTAAACTAGGTATTATAAACAATGAAATGGTTAGACTAGTTTCTCGCCGGGGCAACATTACCCTAAAAGCTAGAATTACAGATATTATCCCCGAGGGGGTAGTGTTCACCTACTTCCACTTTGCGGAGGCAGCTGCGAACATCTTAACTCAATCCGAAGTATTGGATCCAGTGGCCAAGATACCCGAGTATAAGGTATCTGCCGCACGGATCGAAAAGCTCTAGCCAAGAAAACAGACCAGGACACGAAAAACCGGGTAGTCATTGACTACCCGGTTTTTATATTCATAGGTAAATACTAAAGAACCGCTATAAGTATACCATCCTGGGCACGGAAAAATTAATAGTTGAATTATTAGTCGTTATCATGGCTGGTATAGCCTTTTTCCTGGGCCAGTATGTCTAAATAGACGGTTTCAATATTGGCGATGAACATATCGAGCTTAATAGGCTTTTGTCGTTCATCAAAGTTCTTGATATAACCCTTACATTCATCGCAGGTGTACACTTGGTAAGCCAAATCATCTTCGACCGACAGGTATTGAATAGAGAGCGGATTTCTGTTGCCGCAGTGAACACAGTAAACAGTGGGGGTTTCCCATTCGGTGAAACAACGGTCGCAGAACATGAAGCGCCTTCCATCAGCGGCAAGGATGCGGCTGAAATGTGATTTGGAAGCGCAAAACGGACAAATAGTAGCAAAGTCCCAAACATTCAAGCCCGCCTCAAAAATTGTTTTTTGATAGGGAGCAGCCCACATTCTAAGAAAGGGGCGCACTGCATGATCGACTGTGAATATCAACATATCCTGGGATACCCCTAAATCATTTGCCAAGCTGGAGAAATAAGAACCATCCTCTTCCAGGACTTTAGCGGGAAGAAGCGTGAAGTCTAATTGATCTAGTGAGAACAGAATTTTATCCAAAACTTCTGATGTTTCGGGGCGGGCTTGCTTGAGAAACATCAATAACTCAGTATACACCTCTTGAAAAATGTTGCAGTCCAGTTCAAAGTCAAAGGTTTGCATGATGGATTTCTTGGTATTAGCCAGCAATTTCTGGACATCGATGGCAGGCGGAGCATACTCCTTTTTTAGCCTAATTTGCTGCTGGTTTTGCCAGGTTTCCAAGTCTTTGTAAAAATCTACATATCCTTGAGGCAGATCTACCGGAAGCTTTGTATTCATATTGTTCGTACTCCTTTAAGCAAACAAGGGGAGTACAACTCCCCTTGTTTAGAATTATCTATAATTATATTTACTATTCAGACTTAGCCTTATCACCATAAGTTTCCTCGTACCAGGTAGCATGATGGTGTTTAGCCCAATCGGCTCTGACAGTGCCTTTCCACATGCCCCAGAAGGATTCACCTGAACCGGGATGGAAAGAACCCAGATAACCATGCATACAAACCATTACGGTAGCAAAAATCATGGCCAGGTCGTGGACCGGGTAAGAGAATCTTACCAAACCAGCTGGGAAGATGGCAGGAAACCAAATGATATAGCCGCTTAAAACCAGCAGTATTACCATCGTCGGGGTTATCATGGAGTTGCCTTTTTCACCGCCATTAAATCTGGTCTGGGGCGGTATCTTGACCGGGAAACCCAGGAATTCCAGGGGGAACTTCATGACAAAGATAATATCATTCTTGCCAAACCGAAGCAGGTCCTTGATCCAGGCTATCAAACCACCGAAACCAAATACTGTAGCGGTTAATAACGTTATAGTTAGTACGACAGCGGCGATACGATGCACCAGACCGGCACCCCGGTATCCTCCGAATATGGCGGCCAACCAATCAACACCACCCAGGAAAAGCGCCAAGCCGGTGAAGAGACACAGAATAAAGGTCACGGTATGACTCCAGTGGGTGAACCGAGCCAGGAAATTAAATCTTTCTACCCGTTCAACATCGTCGCGATATTCAGGAATCCATTGCATTACTCATGACCTCCTTCCGCATGATCTTTATTTTTATTGGCTAACAGTCTTGTAGTAACAAAACTGGTTGCCGATCCGGCCAATGCCAGAGGGATAAGCCATCCGGCATAGGGTTGAATCCAATCCTGCCACACCCAGGTATTGGCAGATACTTTGGGATTAACTGGCAGCCCAAATTTGTCAGGGGTATCGGTCAGGATATAGAGTTTATTGGTGCCGGTGCCCAGTTCAGTCTCGCCATAAATGGTAGCCCGCGGGAAGCCATTGACGCGCAGGAACTTTACTCTCTCCCGGGCTTCTTCCAATAGTTCATCCCGATAGCCAAACTTCAATGCTCCGGTAGGACAGGTTCTGACACAGGCTGGTGTCAAACCTTCTTCCACCCGTTCATAACACAGGGTGCATTTGGTGACCGTATCGGTGTGTTTACGATACTTGGGTATGCCAAAGGGACATGCATAGGTGCAGTACTGGCAACCGATACATTTCTCTTCGTCATGGAAGGTGGCCCCCCAGTCTAATTTCGTATAAGCTCCCTTGGGGCAGACCTTCATACATTCAGGATCAATACAATGCATGCACTGATACTTCAGGAAATTCCAGTGTACTCCATCCACCTCGTCATAATCCTCGTTGAAGCGAATCACCATATAGGTGTTGCCGTTGGTATCTCCACCATGGGTATCATAGTTGCCTTTAAACGGTTCAATGACAGCCGGCAGCTGGTTAGACTCCTTACAGGCGACAAAACAACCCCGGCAGGCGGTACATTTGCTGACGTCATATAAATTAGTTTTTAATCTTGCCATACTTAAGCCCTCCTTATATCGCAAAGCCAGGCTTTGTATTCGGGTATCATGGTATTCGCATCACCTATATGGGGTGTCAGGCGGTTGGCCGGATCCCCGGTGGCATAACCCTTAAAGCCAAATGACCATATAGCACCGACCATATGGACTGGGTTGCCGCCGACTATATGGGGCTTAATGCGCTTAGTGACACAGGCTACAGCCTCGATATCTCCACGAGTGCTGGACATAATTACTTTGTCACCATTACGGATATTTCTTAGATGGCCCAACTCTTCGCTAATCTCCACAAACATGTTGGGCATGAGTTCAGCAAGCCAAGGCAGGGTGCGGGTCAGAGCTCCGGTCTGCCAGTGTTCGACCACCCGGTAGGTGGTGCCAATAAACGGGTATTTATCAGAAGTACCCAATTTATCGGGTTCCCAAATCTTGGCAGCGGGATTGACCGCTTGTGAGTTCATCATGTTCTCAACCGGGCTTTCCCAGGGTTCGTAATGTTCCGGGAAAGGTCCATCTTTGAACGAGCCCTTGGCGGCAAATAAACAACCGGTCCCTTCAGGCCTCATTATGAACGGGTTAGCTTTCTCGGGCGGGGATGTTTTACCGGTGTCCGGAACATCATCACCGACCCAGCATCCTACAACTTCAGGTTTGGTAGGATCGGAAACTACAGTGGGATCCCAGTGAATCAATACACGGTCATCGTCACCCGGCCATGGAGTTACTCCGTCGGGTTGGATAGCGCAACGGTTGTATATTATACGACGGTTAACCGGCCAACACCATCCCCAATTGGAGTAGAGACCCAGGTCGGTCTTGGAGTTATCCTTGTTATCACGTTTTTGTGGTTTATAAAGTAATGAGCCGTCCTTGTTGGTGCCCATTTGCCCACAGTAGATCCAGTTGCCGCAGGCGGTGCTGCCGTCGTCTTTAAGACTGGCAAAACCAGTAGTAATTGGTTTTTTATCCTTGACATAATAGCCGCTGTATTCGAAACCGACGTTAATAGGTTCGGGCTCGTCGCCGTGACCGTACGGTCCCCAGGTCAAGTTGTTGATAGGCTCATCCTCAGGGCGGGTACTATCTTTGTACAGTTCCTTGACCTTATGGGCCAGCTTGTCTAAGATCCACAGGTCGGCTTTGGAATCGCCCAATTCATCGGCGCCCTTCCAGCGGTACTGAACCCAGCGTCCGGTCTGGGCGGAGGTACCTTCTTTTTCATATACGCAGCAGGCTGGCAGGAAAAATACCTCGGTCTGGATGTCTTTGGGAGTTGGTAGTTCCATCTCGTGGGTGCCGCCATGCGGTCTTTCCCAGGCTTTGTAAGTCCAGAATTCGGCACTCTCGTTCAGCCACAGGTCAACGCTGACCAGCCATTTCAGCTTGGTCATGGCAAATTGTTCTTTGTTGGCATTGGGACCACCTACTACGGGATTACCGCCTAAAATGAACAAACCATCAATCTCACCCTTGTCCATCGCCTCAAACATAGCCATGTGGGAATAGTTTTTGGTCGCTTGGCGTTTGGGCAAGTAATGATAACCAAATTCGTTAGCCTCGGTTGCTGCATCCCCCCACCAGGCTTTGAGCAAGCTCACCACCCATTTGGAGGTGTTGACTTTGAAGCCGGAATTAGGGATACCTGCAGCTACCGCAGCGCGGAATTCGGCCATATTGGTGGCCGGAACTTTAGCTGCCCCCGGAGTTGCTGCCTTCACAAATGAAAGCAGGTCTTTGTGTGCTACGTTGTTCGTCGGGGAATCGATATAACCCGGAATAATATGGAACAATAAAGCCATGTCAGTGGAGCCCTGTACGTTATTTTCCCCACGCAGCGCATTGATGCCCCCGCCGGGACGACCCATGTTGCCCAGCAAAAGCTGTACGTTGGTAAAACTCTTAACATTTTGGCTGCCCACTGTATGCTGGGTGATCCCCATGGCATACATTATATTACCGACCTTATTAGGTGCTCCGGTAGAACAGAAGAGCTTCAGTACTTCTAAATACTTATTTTTCGGTGTCCCTGTGATTTTAACCACAGTATTAATGTCATAGCGAGAGTAGTGTTTGGCCATCAACCGGAACGCACAACGCGGATTGGTCAAAGTAGGATCTTTCAGTATGGTGGTGCCGTCCTCGGCATACTGGTAGTCCCAGGTCTTGTTATCATAAGACCGCTTAGCGGCATCATATCCAGAGAATAGGCCGTCATTAAAATCGAAACCATCAGCTATCAGATATGAAGCGTTGGTATAAGCCAGCACATATTCTTTATGATAAAGTTGATTCTGAATGATATAGTTAACCATACCTCCCAGGAAAGCTATATCAGTGCCGGAACGCATAGGCGCATAGAGGTCGGCTATTACTGAGGTGCGGGTATAGCGTGGGTCTACATGGATTATTTTTGTGCCCCGAACCCGCCGGCCTTCGCCCAGCCATTTCATACCGATGGGATGATTCTCCGCCATGTTACTGCCCATTATCAGAGCCACATCAGTGTTCTTAAGATCAACCATATGGTTGGTCATAGCACCCCGTCCAAATGCTGGTGACAAACCTGCCACCGTAGCGGAGTGTCAGATACGGGCCTGAGTTTCCAGATATACTACTCCCAGCGCACGCATCATCTTGGCGGCCAAGTAGCATTCCTCGGTATCCATACCTGAGCCTCCTATTGAGGCAATTTTT
This sequence comes from Syntrophomonas sp., assembly GCA_041672985.1. Classification (GTDB taxonomy): domain Bacteria; phylum Bacillota; class Syntrophomonadia; order Syntrophomonadales; family Syntrophomonadaceae; genus PHAA01. The sequence continues at coordinate 10,172 of JBAYYO010000023.1, forward strand.
TCAGTACGGTTAACGATAACTTCGCTGCCATCTGCAATTTTTTCTTTATGGATGAAGCTGCTGTCCCTGGTTTCCTTAACCTTCTTGGCAATCTCGGTTATCATCCAATCCCATTCTTTTTCTTCCCATTTGTCACTCCCCGCGGCACGGTACAGAGGTTTTGTAGCGCGGAAGGGATTGACCTTTTGTTCGCCGGTCTCCTCGTCATAGATTTCCCTCAGGTTAAACATTGCTGCACCTTTGGCACAGGCACAACCGCGGTTGATAGGATTATCAGGATCGCCTTCAACACTTAGGAGTTTGACAAATTTGCCAGCTGCATCCCGTTCCGAATAAACTAAAAGACCGCAACCAGAAGCGCAAAACGGACAAACGGTAGGTACACCTTTGACGTTTTTAATCCGTAACGTTCTGACTGCTGCAGCAGCAGGTTTCAGGTCAAAACCCAGGTCTGCAACGGCCATAGCGGCTGCACTGACACCGGTTACCTTGAAGAACTGTCTACGGGTAACCTTCATATAAGTAACACTCTCCTTTCCCCCAAAAAAATACTCCAGAAAACTATCACTAACCCAGTATAGCACCCTTAAACAGATATGAGACAGATATTTTTTAAATATTACTGATAATATTCAGAAAATACCATAATCCCGTAGCTGGGATACCAATCTCTAGGCATGTACTCGACATAACCCCCAAATATTTACCACCTCCAAATGGGGACAAAAAAATATTTATTGCACCTTATCTATCCAGACAAGGCCCAATGACTCTAATAGTTGAATGATTAAATACAATGGTATAAAACCAAAAATACCTTATCCAAATATTACTTCGACAAATAAAGTGAAATCCCTGCCAATATATCTAAGCAAGGATTTAAAATAAATAAAAATTATTATAGTAATTAAAGGCGGTTATGTAATATCATGAATGACGTTCATGCATGATCAAGCCTGACTGATCCAACTGATAACCACCGAACTCTGTTATTCGTCTGCTGAAGCCGGGGCTGTTAATTGCTGCCAGCAGGCAGTCAAGTTGTTTTTCACTCAACAAATCTGGGAGGATGCACAGATCATAACGTTCAACCTCAACGGGGATAAAATCAAGATCCATAACTTTGGCACTAGCATAAATAGCCAAGCCAGTATCACAGGCATCGTTTTTTATTGATGCGGCTACGGCCAGATGAGTATATTCCTCCCGGTTATAGCCGTTAATACTTTGAGCATCTAGTTTTTCTTTCTTCAGGAGAAAATCCAGAAGGATCCTGGTACCAGCTCCCTTTTGACGATTGATATAGCGAACATCCGGGCGGACGAGATCTTGTATGCTCTTTATATGCAGGGGATTACCTTTTTTTACCACCAAACCCTGCTGGCGCTTAACCAGATTTATAAGGAGGACGTTCTCATCGGGCAGATATTTGTCCAGGTAGCTTACATTATAATCACCACTATCATAATCCAACAGATGCAGTCCAGAACAGTGAGTTTCCCTCCGACGCAGGGACATGATGCCCCCCATGCTGCCCACATTGGTAGAAACCAATCTTATTCCGTGCTCTTTTTGCAGTATGTCAATTAAAACATCGATAGACATATCATGACTGCCCAAACATACCAGAGTCCTGTCGATAACCCGTGGCGAGCGATTTACAGATACCTGACAGGGACTACCTGCATCCAGGCCTTCGCTGCCTCTGGGGATATGCACCACCCCGTCGGATTTCACCAGCATACTGGTCAATCCGGCGCCCCTATTAAGAGGGTATGCCAAGGTGCGGTCAGATATTCTTGCGATGTTAACGTTAACAAATTCATCTACTCCTGCATGGGAAGGCAATTTTCTGGCTATAGTACAATCAATGGTGAGGGGTTCCGGTTGTTGCTTACCCATTTTTTTAAAAAGAATAGGTTTAGCAAATAAATTGAAAATGAGTTGCGCAGAAATTGGGTAACCAGGTACACCCAGGGCCGGTTTTTTATTGATTGAACCCAGAATAGCCGGCTTGCCAGGCTTAGTGGCTAGTCCATGCACAATCAGCTGCCCCAGTTCCTGGACTATTGAAGAGGTATAATCCTCGCGCCCCGCCGACGATCCTGAACAGATCACAATAAGATCGGCTTGCTTCTCAACTTCCAGCACTGCCGAGCGGATTAAGTCCTTATCATCAATTACGATTTCGTGACGCAGCGTTACCGCGCCCCATTCCTGACAGAGTGCGGCGAGCATACGGCTGTTAGATTCCACAATTTCTCCGGGGGGCATATTCTCATAGCCGTTTTCAACCAATTCCGTCCCGGTTGGAATAATTGCCACTACCGGCCTTTTTATTACCGTCACTCGTTCCAGGGAAGCAGTTTTGAACGAGGCCAATTCGTAAGGTCCGATCAGAGTAAGGCTGGGGAGAATCATATCCTGTTCTACCATATCTTCTCCAATAGAGCGGATATGCTGCCAGGGAACCGCCGGCTTAATAATCTGAACGTGTTCATCAATAAAATTAACGTCTTCTATCATTATAACCGCATCGTATTCTGATGGCACATAGTCCCCGGTATCAACCACCAGTATCTCGGTTAGAGGGATATTAATCGGGTTCACTTCACTGGCATTATAGGTAGAAGCAGCCTGCACAGCAATACCATCCATGGCTGAAGCCATGTAGTGGGGGTGTGATCTGCGGGCCGTTATTGGCTCGGCAGTACACCTGCCCAAAGAGTCCAATACATCGACTTCTTCGCTTTCTAATCGGAACCACCCGCAATCGTCAATGTGTTCCGTATATAGAGCGAACGCATTGTCAAGGGGCATATTTTCAATATAAATATTTCTAACCACGCTTAATCCTCCCGGCAATCAACTTCTTATTTTGTTTCCAGCTGTTTGTATGAATATATTTGTTTAAGTATAATTGATATTAAATCAAAATCAAAACGGATTGGGGAGTATGCCATGCCAGAATTTCTGAAGGTATTGAGGTACCAAAGTGCCTGTCAATTAATAAAGGAGAATTTTCCGGCCCGGGAAATTGAATACTTGCCCCTGGAAAAGTGCAACCAGAGAGTGTTGGCCATGGATATGACGAGTCCAGAGGATATGCCTTCTTTTAGCCGCTCAACAGTGGACGGTTATGCAGTTAGAGCTGAAGATACTTTCGGCAGCAGTGAGTCCCTACCCGGCATGTTAAATTATGTCGGGGCGGTAGAGATGGGGCTGGAACCCCAGTTTAGCATTGATAATGGCCAATGCGCATGGATACCGACCGGAGGAATGCTGCCCAGGGGCAGTAATGCGGCGGTAATGGTTGAATATACTGAGAAATTAGGCGAAGATACTGTTTTATTATCCCGCCCCGTTGCCCCGGGAGAGAATGTAATGCATAAAGGGGAAGATATTGGGCGGGGTGCACTAATTTTTCGCAGCGGTAAAATGCTAAAAGCCAAGGATATTGGCTTGCTGGCTTCTTTGGGAATAGAAAGTATTCCCGTCTTCAAACCTTATCGTATCGGCATTTTGTCAACCGGTGATGAGATCATCCCTCTAAATCAAGTCCCTAATATTGGTCAAGTGAGAGATGTTAACTCCCATTCGATAGCAGCTGCCATAGAATCATGTGGGGCTGTACCCCAACGCTATCCGTTGGTAGAAGATGATTTTGCAGCATTGCGAACAGCGATATATCTAGCTTTAGAAGAGAATGATGTGCTTATTCTATCCGGGGGAAGTTCGGTGGGCGTTGCTGACTTTTCAGTTGAGGTCATGTTATCAATGCCTGATTCGGAAATGCTTTTTCACGGTATAGCAGTAAAACCAGGTAAACCCACCATAGGGGTAAGAGCAGGTAAGAAGCTGATCATTGGGCTGCCCGGGCATCCGGTTTCGGCACTAATGGTTTTCAATATTCTATGTGCTCCGGTTATTAATCCGCTTACTCTACAAATTGTGGATGCCAGACTTTCCATAAATGTAGCTTCTCAGGCGGGGCGGGATGATTTTGTGCCCGTGCTGTTGCAAGAAGATGACAGGGGCTGGCAAGCACAGCCCTTACTGGGCAAATCAGGCCTGATGAGCATGTTGGCCCAGGCAGATGGCTTTGTTCATATTGCCTATGAGAAACAGGGTCTTAAAGCAGGGGAAATAGTCAAGGTAAACCTTTTCTAAGGTGTCAAGGGGACGGGGTTGTTGACAACTTCCAATCAAGGGGTGTCAAGGGGGCGGGGTTCTTGGCAACTTCCAATCAAGAACCCCGTTGGAAGTTGTCAACAACCCCGTCCCCTTGACACCCTGC
>JBAYYO010000024.1:0-14456 GCA_041672985.1 Syntrophomonas sp.
AAACCTGAGTCAGGTTTGCGTTGTGCCAGCCCGAGGCGGGCTGGGGGAAAATGTGGATTTGCAAGCCGGCAGCATAGCAGCCAAGATAGCCCGCCGCATCGGAGGACAATACCGGCTCTTGCACATTCCTGATAATCTCGAAGAAAGTACCGCTGCGGCACTAAAAAAAGACTTCCATATCAGTCAGGTTATAAAAACTATTAAATCAGCTAACATTTTGATGCATGGGATTGGATCGGCCCTTGATATGGCCAAAAGGCGGGATTTGCCTCCGGCAGAATTAGAATATTTACAAAATAATGAGGCTATGGGTGAAGCACTTCGATATTATTATGATCGACGGGGCAGAATAATATTTGAGATTCCCGGCATTGGGCTGGAAGGCAAGGATCTCAGTAACATCCAGTTGGTAGTAGCGGTGGCCGGGGGAAGCCATAAGGCTCAGGCCATTAAGGCAGTTTTGAAAAATGGACAGGAAAAGGTGCTGATAACCGATGAAGGCGCAGCCCAACAAATAATATTTGGGAAGGATGATGTTTAATGGCAGTTAAATTTGCAATCAACGGTTTTGGACGCATAGGGCGTCTGGTAGCTAGAGCGGCCATGCAAAGAGATGATCTGGAGCTCGTGGCCGTAAACGATCTCGGAGATCCTAAGGGAGGGGCGCATTTATTTAAATATGATTCCGTACACGGCCAATTCCTGGGTGATGTGGCGGTAACAGGGGACAGTATCACTGCCGCTGGTAGAAGTTTTAAATACCTGTCAGAAAAAGACCCTCAAAAGCTGCCCTGGAAAGACATGGGGGTAGATATAGTCGTGGAAGGGACCGGAAAGTTTAGAAGCCGGGATAAAGCGGCCCAGCATCTGCAAGCCGGGGCTGCCAAGGTTATCATAACCGCACCCGGGAAAAATTCTGATCTGACCGTAGTTATGGGAGTCAATAATGACCAATATGATCCGGCTCAGCACCATATTCTTTCTAATGCCTCCTGTACCACGAACTGCCTGGCTCCGGTGGCTAAGGTATTGTTGCAGGAGTTTGGGATTGTTAAAGGAATGATGAATACTATTCATTCTTATACCAACGATCAAAGGGTTTTAGACCTGGAGCATGACGACCTTAGACGGGCCCGAGCCGCAGCGCTGTCAATGATCCCTACCACAACCGGGGCCGCCAGCGCCGTAGGATTAGTTATCCCTGAGTTAGTTGGAAAATTGGATGGTCTGTCCATAAGGGTGCCTACCCCCAATGTGTCCCTCTTGGACTTGACCGTGGAATTGGAAAGAGGCGCGTCGGTGGAGGCCATCAATGCTGCTTATAAAAAAGCTAGTGAAACCTATTTGCAGGGAATTCTTAAATATACGGAAATACCTCTGGTATCCCATGATTATAATGATGAGGAAAATTCGGCGGTAGTGGATGGACTCTTGACCATGGTTATGGGGGACAGGATGGCCAAGGTTATAGCCTGGTATGACAATGAGTGGGGCTATTCTCTCAGAGTTTTAGATCTGGCTGCTTATATAGCCGCACGGGGATTCTAAGGATAGATGGCCTTGCGGGGATGACTGACTTTCAAACTACAATTATTATGCTGCTTAGGCCCATAATTAAGGCGGCCGGGTGAATTTAATAACTTTAGTGAAGACCGGAGGAGGCTAAAAATTGAAAAGTATCAGGGATGTTGACTTGAAGGATAAGCGGGTTTTGATGCGGGTGGATTTCAATGTGCCCATGGATGATGATGGTAGTATCATAGATGATACGCGTATTGTAGCCGCTATTCCCACTATTGAATATGCACTGGGGCAGGGGGCCCGGCTTATTCTGATGAGCCATTTGGGGCGGCCCAAAGCAAAACCAAACCCCAAATACAGCCTGAAGGAGGTTGCTCTCCATTTAGGCCGACTCCTCAATAAGACTGTGCTAATGGCAGAAGACTGTATCGGTTCGGCTGTACAAGAGATGGTCCGACAATTGTCTCCCGGAGAAGTATTAATGCTGGAAAATGTTCGCTTTCACCCCGGGGAGGAAAATAACGATCCCGAATTCTCACAGCAGTTGGCTATTTTAGGTGAAATATTTGTGAATGATGCCTTCGGAACCGCTCATCGCGCCCATTCGTCTACAGCTGGAATAGCCGCTTATTTACCTGCTTATGCCGGATTTTTGCTGGAAACGGAAGTAAATATGTTGAGAAAAGTGTTGGATCACCCCCAGGCGCCACGCATGGCGATACTGGGCGGAGCCAAGGTAAAAGATAAATTGGGGCTAATCAGGAATCTGCTTAATAAATTGGATGTATTACTGGTGGCCGGAGGAATTGGCAGCACATTTCTGGCCGCCCGGGGAAACAAAGTCGGGAAATCATTATGCGAAGGGGACTTGCTGCAGGAGTGTCGCGACCTGCTGGATCTGGCTGATCGGAAAGGGAAACATATACTTATGCCGGTTGATGCCGTGGTAGCCCCGGGATTGTTCCCGGATGCTCAAGGGCAGGTAGTGGATACAGACGCCATACCTGATGATATGATGATCGTAGACATCGGTCCCAAGACGATCAAGGGATATGTCATGGCAATTTCTAAAGCGCATACCATAATCTGGAATGGCCCGGTGGGAGTATATGAATACCCTCAATTTGCAGTTGGAACAGAGGCAATAGCCCATGCTATCGCTGCTTCACAAGCTGTCAGTGTCATTGGGGGAGGAGATTCTGCCGCTGCTATTCATAAACTGGGCTTGGAAAAAGAGATAACCCATATTTCTACCGGCGGGGGAGCAACCCTGGAATTTCTGGAAGGAATAGAATTACCGGGAGTAAAATCCTGCGAGTAAGGGGAGGGTGGTTAAAATTAGGAATACACTGATCGCTGCCAACTGGAAGATGTATAAAACGGTCGGTGAGGCTGCGAATTTTGTGAAGGATTTTCTGCCTCAGGTCGTGGGAGGGGCAGAGGTTGATATAGTCATATGCCCGCCTTTCACCTGTTTGCCATATCTGAGTGCAGGTTTAAAGGACAGCTCGGTTCAACTGGGTGCGCAGGATGTTTTTTGGGAAAAACAGGGCGCCTATACGGGAGAAATATCAACCGTTATGCTACAGGATCTAGGGTGCCGCTATATTATTGTCGGCCATTCGGAACGCCGCCATATAATCGGGGAAAGCGATCTTATAATAAACCGGAAACTTAAAGCTATCAGCGGAGCAGGAATGGTACCAATTTTGTGTGTGGGGGAGACTTTGCCGGAGCGGGAGCAGAATCAGGCCCGGGAGGTGGTACGGCTGCAGTTGGAGCAAGGTCTTAGGGATGTTGCGGCCCCTGAATTGGTAGTTGCTTATGAACCTGTCTGGGCCATAGGCACTGGTATAAATGCCAACCCGGCCGATGCTCAGGAGATGACTGGATTTATCCGCGAATATCTGGCCATACTATATGACAAAACTTGGGCCGAGGGTGTCCGTATCCTGTATGGCGGAAGTGTCAAACCTGACAACATTGCTCAGTTTGCCGCCCAGCCGGACGTGGATGGAGCTCTGGTAGGGGGCGCAAGTCTGGATGCTCATGATTTTGCCCAAATAGTGAGGTTTAATTCCAATGTCTAAAAAACCGTTGGTGTTGATGATACTGGATGGCTGGGGCTGCCGGCAGGCATGCCCGGATAATGCTATCACCCGGGCCAATCCAAGCCATTTCTATGTTCTCCGGAATAAATATCCCCATACCTTGCTGGAATGCTCAGGTAATGAAGTAGGCTTGCCCCGGGGCCAGATGGGCAACTCGGAAGTCGGCCATCTGAACATCGGTGCAGGTCGGATTGTATACCAAGAAATTACCCGTATTAGCAAGGCTATAGAGGACGGGTCTTTTTTCAACAACCAGGAGTTTTTAAGAGCGATTGATTTCGCGCGTCAACATCACGGCCGTGTACACCTGATGGGTTTGCTTTCGGATGGCGGCGTACACAGCGAATTGAATCATCTGTATGCACTATTGAAATTATGCAAGGATAGCCAGGCCGAACAAGTATTTGTGCATGGTTTTCTGGATGGCAGGGATGTGGCGCCCAAGAGCGCCATGGATTATATAAATGCCCTGCAAGTGCAAATGAAAGAGATTGGGATTGGAGAAATTGCCACTCTGGGCGGTCGTTTTTACGGAATGGATCGTGACAACCGCTGGGAGCGTATAGAAAAGGCCTATAATGCTATAGTGATGGGCGAGGGACCCAAGTCAGCTTCGGCTCAGGCCGCCATCACGGCCAGCTACGAAGCCAGAGTTACTGATGAATTTATGGAACCGGTGGTTATTGTGGATGCCAGCGGTGAACCTATTACTAAGGTTGAAGATGGGGACAGCGTAATATTTTTTAACTTTCGGGCTGACCGTGCCCGTCAGATAAGTCATGCTCTGCTTGATAAGGAAATGACTAACTTTAACCGCCGGGGTTTGCCCGCAATCCATTTTATCAGCATGACCCAATATGATATTGATCTGCCCGCACCGGCAGCCTTTATGCCCCAAAACCTGAATAATACCCTGGGGGAAGTCTTGTCTGCCCAGGGGCTTAATCAATTACGCATTGCCGAGACTGAAAAATATGCGCACCTGACCTTTTTCTTTAACGGGGGAGTCGAGGAGGCTGATCCAGGTGAAGAAAGGATATTGATTCCGTCGCCTAAAGTAGCGACTTACAACCTGCAGCCCGAAATGAGTGCCCGCCAGATAACGGAACGAACTTTGGCGGAGATTAGACGCGACTACTATGATGTTATCATCATGAACTATGCCAATGCGGATATGGTAGGGCACACCGGAGTATTAGAAGCGGCCATTGAATCCGTCAAGGTATTGGATGAATGCCTGGCCCGGGTGGTGGACCTGGTACTGGAAAAAGAAGGGGCAGTTATGATAACTGCTGACCATGGGAATGCGGAAATGATGGCTTGTGAAAACGGCGGGCCTTTTACTGCGCATACCACCAATAAAGTACCCTTTATTCTGGTGTCTGAACAGCATAAGGGTCAGCAGCTGAGGGAGGACGGGTCGTTAAGGGATATCGCCCCCACCATGTTAAGCTGGCTTGGAATAGATGTTCCGGTAGAGATGACCGGAACTTCGCTGATAATGAAATAGATAATTATTCAGCTGCCCGCGGTGTTTTGTTTGTTCTTTCTTGAGGGGTTGTCAAGAGGTCTATTACTACGATCTTCTAGAAAAACAAAGGTTAATTAAAAGGCTAAGGAAGGAGATAGGCTAATGAGTACCATTGTTGATGTATTTGCACGTGAGGTTCTGGATTCCCGGGGAAATCCTACCGTTGAAGTGGAGGTAGTTCTGGAAGATGGCACCGTGGGAACCGCTATTGTTCCTTCAGGGGCATCCACCGGAGCCCATGAAGCGGTGGAGCTGAGAGACGGCGATGCTGGCCGTTATGGAGGGAAGGGTGTTCTACAGGCGGTTAAAAATGTCAATGAGATCATCGCCGAGGAAGTCATCGGCATGGAAGCTGTATACCAGATCGATATAGACAAGCTGATGATTGATTTGGATGGCACCCCTAATAAAGGCAAGCTGGGAGCCAATGCTATTCTCGGAGTATCCCTGGCCACGGCGCGGGCGGCAGCAGCTTATCTGGATATGCCTCTCTACCAGTATATCGGCGGGGTGAATGCCAAAGAGATACCGGTACCGATGATGAATATTTTAAATGGCGGTAAACATGCTGATAATAATGTAGATATTCAGGAATTTATGGTAGTTCCCTGTGGTGCGCCCAGTTTCGCGGAAGGTTTGCGCATGGGGGTTGAGGTATATCATGCTCTCAAGAAGGTACTGGCCGCCAAAGGTTTGGCTACATCGGTGGGTGACGAGGGTGGCTTTGCCCCCAATCTGCCCTCCAATGAGGCTGCCCTGGACGTTATCATGGAGGCTATTGCAAAAGCCGGTTATGAGGCTGGCAAGGACATATATCTGGCTGTTGACGTGGCGGCTACTGAACTGCTCAAGGATGGCAAATACCACCTGGCCAGCAACAATATGATTCTTAGTTCAGATGAAATGGTAGATTTTTATGCTGATTTGGCCAACAAATATCCTTTGATATCAATTGAAGATGGTCTGGGTGAAGATGATTGGGAGGGGTGGAAAACCCTTACCGACCGCCTGGGGTCTACGGTTCAGCTTATAGGCGACGATTTATTCGTAACCAACACAGAAAGACTGGCCCGGGGCATTGAAGCAGGGGTTTGCAACAGCATTCTCATTAAGCTGAATCAGATCGGTACCCTCACGGAGACTCTGGATACTATCGAGATGGCCAAAAGAAAAGGATATACCTGCGTAATATCGCATCGTTCCGGAGAAACCGAAGATTCTACTATGGCTGATGTGGCGGTGGCAGTAAATGCGGGGCAAATTAAGACCGGGGCACCGGCGCGGACTGACCGCATCGCCAAATACAACCGTTTGCTGCGCATTGAGGAAGAACTGGATGTGTTTGCTATTTACCGAGGCAGGGGTGTTTTTTATAGTCTGGGCCAATAGCGCGAATAGGTATTTATCTTGAAACTTCGGACAATATTATGTTAGAATATAATGCGGCTTTAGGGAAGATGGATTGAAAGGAGGTAAAAAGGTGGTTAAAACAATATTTCTTGTACTGCAGATGATTACTGCCCTGGGAATGATATTTACCGTGCTTATGCAGGAAGGCAAAAGTGCCGGTTTATCAGGTAGTATAGCCGGGGGAGCAGATATGATCTTCGGTAAGAAAAAGGGTGTAGATGAACTGTTCGCCAAGATAACAGCTTATCTGGCCGCCTTCTTTTTAATATTCACACTGGTTCTGTCACTGCTTAAGTGATAGAGAGGAAGACAGCCTGATCGAAGGTCGCCTTTCAATTATCTATATTTGCCATAGCAAGTTGATGGTGAGCCACTTAGATTCTTATTAACCCGGGAGTTTAACCGGTTTAGCCGCCGTGCTACATAATAAGAGAAATATCTGACCCACAGTTGGAAGGTAATAGTATGAAGGCTATGAAGATGGCATTCATACTATTATGATGCTAGGGACTCGTGGTTAGAGGCCCAAAAACACTATAAGGATGTGATCTGCTAAATGGAGTTTCTACTGAACAATAAATTGGCCAAGGCAATGATGGGTTTCATACTGGCCCTGGCTGTCGTGCTGTTTAATCCTGCCCTGGCGGCAGCCGGGGAGGCTAATCTGGTTATCCCGGAACTAAGCGCAGCGCAAAACAACTTGCTGCTCATGGGCATAGGCGTATGTGTATTGGGTATGCTGTTTGGGTTATATCAGTTCACCAAGGTGAAAAAGCTGGTGGCCCATCAGACCATGCTTGATGTAGCCCAAACTATTTACGAAACCTGTAAGACTTACCTGATTCAACAGGGTAAATTTATTGCTATATTATTTGCCTTAATTGGTGCGTGTATAGCTTTTTATTTTGGCTTCCTGTCGAAGATGGGCGCAGGTTCGGTGTTATTTATTCTGATGTGGACTGTAATCGGTATTTTAGGTTCCTACTGTGTGGCCTGGTATGGCATCCGCATGAACACGCTGGCTAACAGCCGGGTGGCTTTTACCTCCTTGGAAAGAAAACCACTTAAGCTTTTAAACATTGCTCTGGATGCGGGTATGAGCATCGGCGTGCTTTTAGTTTGTGTCGAACTAATCATGATGTTAATTATATTGCTATTTGTTCCCCGTGAACTGGCTGGAGCCAGCTTTATAGGCTTTGCCATCGGTGAATCTCTGGGAGCCAGTGTACTGCGTATAGCCGGTGGTATATTCACTAAAATCGCGGACATTGGTGCCGACCTGATGAAAATCGTCTTTGGCATCAAAGAAGATGATCCCAGAAATCCTGGTGTTATAGCCGACTGTTGCGGAGATAATGCAGGCGATAGCGTAGGACCGACCGCAGATGGTTTCGAAACCTATGGTGTTACCGGAGTGGCGATGGTTACCTTCATCGTGCTGGCAGTGGCCCCCGCCCTGCAAACCACGCTGCTTACCTGGATATTTGCTATTCGTGTCCTGATGGTTATCAGCTCGGTCGTTTCCTTCTATATCAATAAAGTTTACAGCCAGGCTAAATATGGCAGTAAAGACGATTTCGACTTCGAAGCACCCCTTACCAGTCTGGTTTGGATTACCTCGATAGTATCCATTGGGGCAACCTTTGCCCTAACCTACTATATTGTAGGACCGGGTTCAAGCATTGAGACTGTTCTGACTCCGCTCTGGACGACGCTGGCCATTATAATGAGTTTCGGTACTCTGGCCGCAGCCTTGATTCCGGAAGCTGTCAAAGTATTTACCAGCCCCAATTCATTGCATGTAGCCGAGGTTGTTAAAGCCTCCCGGGAAGGCGGACCTTCCCTAAACATCCTGTCCGGACTGGTCGCCGGAAACTTCAGCGCCTTCTGGATTGGAATGATATTTGTAGTCATCATGTTTGGCGGCTATTGGGCCAGTCTGCCTCTTACGGCCGATATCATGGGCTACCATTCCGTCTTTGCCTTTGGTCTGATAGCATTCGGAATGCTGGGCATGGGTCCGGTTACCATTGCGGTTGACAGCTATGGTCCGGTTACCGATAATGCTCAGTCCATCTATGAACTATCCCTGATTGAAGAAGTAAAAGATATCGGTAAAAAGATCGAAAAGGAATTCGGTTTCAAGCCAGATTTTGAAAAGGGCAAATACTATCTGGAAGCTAACGATGGCGCCGGCAACACCTTTAAGGCTACTGCCAAGCCAGTATTAATTGGTACCGCTGTGGTAGGTGCCACCACCATGATCTTCTCACTGATTCTGGTTATTGAGAATGTTTTGGGGGTTGATCCGGCTACGATCCTTACCTTGCTCAATCCCTATACCATATTAGGACTGCTGTGCGGCGGTTCAGTTATCTATTGGTTTACCGGGGCTTCAACCCAGGCCGTAACCACTGGAGCCTATCGGGCAGTAGAGTATATTAAAAACAATATTAATCTGGAAGAAGCAGCTAACGTGAAAGCCAACACTGAGAAATCTAAAGAGGTAGTAAAGATCTGTACCCAATATGCCCAATCAGGTATGTTCAATATCTTTATCGCTCTATTCTCCTTTGCAATGGCCTTTGCTTGCCTGGCCGCTCCCCAGGGCGGTAATGCCGAACGAGTATCGTTCTTTGTAGCTTACCTGATCTCCATAGCCGTCTTCGGTTTGTTCCAGGCGGTGTTTATGGCCAATGCCGGCGGATGCTGGGATAACGCTAAAAAAGTGGTTGAAGTGGACCTGCAGGAAAAAGGTACTCCATTACACGAAGCTACCGTGGTGGGTGATACCGTTGGCGATCCTTTCAAAGATACTTCTTCGGTAGCCTTAAACCCGATCATCAAATTTACAACCCTGTTTGGATTGCTGGCGATGGAAATTGCCATATCTGAAGCATTCAGAGACGTGGCCCCCTATGTAGGCGGAGCTTTCCTGGTGGTGGCCCTCATCTTTGTATGGCGCACATTCTACGGAATGAGAATCCCCACGGGCGAATAGGGGAAAGATAGACGCTGATAGCGCATTAATGCGATTATCGCTGACTGTTACGCAAGGATTACAATTTGCGTCCTGCGGGCAGGCGCGTTAATTAAGCGAGTTAAAATTGAAATGACCTCACAACATCTACGGTTGTGGGGTTATTTTTTGGGTGCAGATAACCAGGCTGGTCAGAGGCTTTGACCAGAAGATTCTTTGCCGCACTATATATGAAACCTCGTCCGGCCCGAGGCGGGGGAGAAGTTTTCACTTTATCAATCAGAATGGGGGTTAATCACCCCCACTTACTTGCTTGCATGGACTAGCTGCCTTAGAAAGCCAGAGAGTTGGTCTGATTTGGTTGGGCCGTCATACCGTGACAGGTCTATGGGGATAATACCCATGTTTTTAAGAAGTTCCGCGGTTATCTGATCAGGCTTAAAAAGCAAGATATAGGAATTGGGCAATCCGTGCACATCAATGCCGCGCATCATTTTGCGCAGTTTGAACCATAAATAACGAATATTGAAATCTGAAAAACTATAGCCCATAAACAAAAGACTTTTACCCAGACTATCAGCACGCAACTTGATGTCTATGGGAGTAACAAACTCCAGCCTTTCATAATAATCCGACTCGGTAAGAACTATGGACTCATCAAGCTCCAGGGAGCCATGAAATTTTACAATCTGGACATCACCGCCGCCGGTAGTTTTTATAATATCGGCAGTGCTTACGACTGTCTGGTAAGGAATAGCCAAGTAATCAAAGCTGCGTTCTATTAAACGATCATAATTGGTGGTGTAGATAATAGGAACCCCCAGCCGGGCTAACAATAGATGCGGTGTGGATTGGGAAACATCTACGGCATCATCATTTAAAATGATGCGGAGCTGCTGGAGCACCCTACTAATAGAGCCGCCATGAACAATTTTCAGGTATTCTGCCAAATGCAACAGTTCGACCTCTTCACCTGATGACTGATAATCAGCCAGCTGAAAGTTATGCAGGAGTTGGTTGGTAAGGGTCTGGGCAGATGGAAAGTCACAGTTCTCAGAGAAGCCCGCGCCCAGAAAAGGTATGAGCCTATTTTCTTCTAATAGATGCACAAGATCAGAAATGATTGCGGACATAGTGCCCTCCATGATGGTTATAAGGATAGCATATGCAGCTAATTACGATTGCATACAGAATGAGTCAAGGGGACTGTTCGAGATCACTGAAAAAGTACTCTTTTGCGTTATAATTCTGAGCGATAGCGAAGAATATCGTTAGCTGAAGGCCCAATATTACGGACTTCCCCAAGAGATCCTTCGTCGCCTGCAGCTCCTCAGGATGACATTTATTATACTTTTTCAGTGGTCTCGGACTGTTCCTTTGACCCAAATCTTATTCCGGATTGAGAAAAGTGAGCCATTTCCGTGGCTCACATGGGGACGGAGCGACCCGACCAAGTTGTGATATATGGCAATCGTCTTGTTTTAAACTGGTATTTATACCAGTTACGAACCATTTATGATATGCTCTATATTAGAATAAATGTTAAGGATGTGGGATAATGGCTAAGAAAAAAATTTTAGGCATTCTCTTCCTGGGCTTGTTAATCTTTGCATTTATGCTAGGTCCAACAACGCCGGGCGGATATTGTTTAGGCGATAATATTTTAAGGTTTTTCGGATTCAAGGCATGGTCGTTGGAATCTGCTCAACATAGAACCAATGGATTTCATTATACATTCTTGTTTACAGTCGGATTTGCTATTTTGGGATATGCGGGAACAAAACATTACCTAAAAGAAGCATACCCCAGGTTGGTCAAACGGTTGTCTTCAATAGTACTAATCTTGTTATTGACTTCATCCCAGCTGTTCATGTGGGGATATGGCTTGGCTTTATCTTTTTCCCAAGGTATCAATGCAGTCGAATATTTACCTGCCAAGAGCAACTGCCAGTATGAATCTGATCCAGCCACTGGCCTGACTACTTGCTCCTACCAAATCACCCTGAAGAATTATGCTAATAATGAAGTGAAATTCAACCTGAAAGTACAGAAGCCATCTCGTGATGATGATATTATGTCAGATGTTGCGGACCAAAATCTTGAAGGTCACCAGATTATTAAAGAGTTTACTTTACTGCCCAAAGAACAAAATGTCTTTAGATTTGTTATCGAAGATAAGACCCCTTACCTCCTTTTCAGATCTGGCAGTATAAGCCGACCTAATATTACTATTTACAATCAAGAGAGCAGCAGGGAATTCATGGGCCGTTAGGCTTCTGGGTATTAACCGTCTTAACGTATTATCTTGGACCTGAATAATAGCAGAGAGTATTAGGAAGGAGATAAAAGGGATAACCATGCATAAAAAAACATTGCCAACCATAACCAGATCTAAGGTGTGTAATTGGCGGGCAGATACTGGCCGCAGGGCAGCGGGATTACTCCTGTTCTTACTAACGGCGGGCTTTTTTCTAAGCGCTATGATATCACCTGCCCTGGCCGCCAGCAATTCGACCCAGGTAAACATCCCCGACCCTAATCTGGAAAAGGCGGTGCGCCAGCAATTGGGTACGCAAAGCGGAGTTTTAACTGCTGCCGAACTTACTCAGCTGCGAGAACTACGGGTCAATAATGCTGGTATAGAAAATCTGCAAGGTTTGGAATATGCCTGCAACCTGGAAGTGCTAGTCCTGAATACCCATCTAATGACCAACCAAGAAGGCCAATGGGTTAGAAATACGGTCAGCGACCTTACACCTCTCAGTGGACTGACCAGTCTTAAAATCCTGGAATTAAGCCGTAACCAGGTGCAAGATATTTCACCTCTGGCTGGATTGCTTAAACTAGAGGAATTAGATCTCAGCGATAATAAGATCAGAGATATCTCCGCCCTGCACAGTCTCCAGCATCTGAAACAGCTTAAGCTGGGCGAGAACCGCCAGATAAATGATATTAGTGCTTTAAGCGGGCTGAATAATTTAGAAGAGCTTGACCTGGGGGGCAACACTATACGCGACCTTTCAGGCTTTAAAGACCTCCCCCGTCTCAAACACCTGCGTCTTTATTTCAATAATATCCGTGATATTGCCCCGCTGGGCGAGATAAAGAGCCTGCAGGAGCTCTACCTGAATGGGAATATGATAAAAGACCTTACCGGCCTGGAAAAGCTTAATAATCTTAAATGGTTAGAGGTAAACCAAAATCTGATCGATGATATTTCCCCGCTCCGTAGTTTGCACAAGCTGCAAATGCTGGACTTGAGTAATAATAAAATTAAGGACATCTCCCCCCTGCAAGGGTTAAGCTCACTGGAAATACTGCAGCTAAGCGCTAACGAAATCCAGGACCTGTCTCCACTACAGGCTTTAATTTCGTTACATCACCTTTCTCTGTCCGGAAATGCCATAGCAAATATTGAAGCTCTCCATAATATGCTCCAACTGAGCAACCTTGATCTGGACCACAACCCGCTTACAGATATTTCTGCCCTGGCTGGCTTGAAGAGCCTGGCTTGTTTGGATCTGGCCCAGGCCCAGATCCAGGACATCTCGGCCCTGAGTAGCCTTACCAGTTTGCAACTGTTGGAGTTGAAACAGAACCGTATTAAGGACATTGCCCCTCTCTCGAAACTTATCAATCTGCAGCGTCTGGCTTTAAGCGGCAACCAGATTGAAGACATCAGTCCCCTGCTGGAAAATAGCCAGAAGCAGGGATTAGGTGAAAATGACTATGTAAGCCTGGAGCATAACCGGCTGGATATAAGAGAAGGATCTCCCGCCTTAAGCAAGTTGAAACTACTTAAACAAGCCGGCGTGAATATCGCTTATGAACCTCAGGGTCCAGAAATCCAGGTTGTGAAAGTCAATCCACCCACCATTATTTTTAACGGGATGGCAGTGGAAGGAAAGGTCGAACCTGTAATTATTAACGGTATCACCCTGGCACCAGCCTACCTATTGGCGGAACTCATGGGAGTGGATAATACCCTGTCCGGCAATGCCGCCAGCTTCACCAAAGGGGATAAAAACCTGGTATTAAAGCCTGACAACCCCACCGCCCAGATCAATAATAAGGCAACCCTGATGCCAGTTCCGCCAGCAGCAAAAGATGGTGAGCTGCTGGTGCCGGTGAGACTATGGGCAGAAACCTTCGGAGCCGTAGTAGGATGGGACGGGAAAGCCCGTGCAGTAACTATTGATTTTAAAGAAACCCACCAAGGTCTTTCCCCGGATGAATACCTGCAAAAGTGCCTGCAGGCTATGGAGACTAATACCGTCTATAAATTTCAGGGAAAGATGCTTAACAATAATTGCGGGACAGATAACCAGCCGAGTCAACAGATTGAGATAGAAGGCTGCTGCCAGGCGAATGAGGTCTATACCAAAACAACTCTGCTCAAAATGGGTGAAAACGGCGAAGATATAAGCGCAGAAGGCTATTTCCAAGCTAACCGATACTATTACCGGATCAAAGGTCAGGAATGGGAAGGTAAGCCAATACCTGCCCCCCGAGAGTTGCTGGCAGATACTATTGATGCTCCAAGTATGATCCTGAAGCAAATCGACAGTTTTGGCACCGCCTGCAGCTTCGGGAATGAGAATGTGGTGGACGGGAAACGCTGCCTGCTGGTTAATGCCGGTTTTAATAAAGCTGCTTATGTTAATAAATATGTAGATTTTTTAAATAGCATAATGGAAAATCCTTCATCACCCTACGATACCAATATATCTGGCCTGGACATAGAAGCCAATAAGAAGATGTGGTCAGAAATGAAATGGATGTCAACCTACAGCCTGCTCATAGAAGAAGATACGGCCCTTTTAAAAGGCTTGCAATTGCATAGCACCCGCGCATTATCAGAGCAATTTCAACCCGAATACTATCTGGATATCCAGCTCTATGA
>JBAYYO010000025.1:0-14447 GCA_041672985.1 Syntrophomonas sp.
GTTTATTGGAAGCCAGTATTTACAATGTTAGAAGATGCTTTTGAAGGAGATATACGGTTATTATTGGTTAATGCTCACCATATGAGAAATGTACCTGGCAGAAAAACTGATGTAAAAGATGCTCAATGGATTGCAAGCCTATTAAGAGCAGGTTTATTGAAGGGTAGTTTCATACCTGACCGAGATATTAGAGAATTGCGTGACCTTACCCGTTACCGCAAAAACATGGTAGAAGAAGTGAGTACCCAAAAGAATCATATAGAAAAGTTCTTGCAAAGTAGTGGGTTTAAGTAGGGGTTCAGTGCCTGACAGTGCGGCCGAGCCAGGTCGTATCATATAGTGGGTGCGAATCCCATCGGGAAAGGTAGACCAACCACCCGTAGTTAGCCTTGGAGCTTATCTGGTAACAGATAAGTTTAAGCGTAGGCAAACAAGGTAGTAGGCTGAAAGCTGAAAAGTTGAAGTGATTGAGCCTCGAAATACTGAAAATAGGAAGGCAGATGCTGTTGTTTGAGCAGAATGCAATATTGCGACCGACGTTTAGGTAAGAAGGTCGCAGCTTCCTCGGGGTCGAAGAACTCAGCATGCTATACAAAGTTATGATACGGGAACTCGGGAGACCCTAATTGCTCTTCAGACATAAGTCTGGAGTACGTATAACAAGCGATAATAAAGCAAGGAAGCGGAAGGCATTAGGGAGTCGGATTGTAGCATATTACTAATGATATAGGGTAATGCCTGGGGAGGAAAGGCTACAACATACTATAGCCCATGGAAAGGAAACATTGCCTACACATGGAGGTAGAAAGCAAATGGAAACGAAACTGACAAGGATAGCACAGATAGCTAAGGAAAGACCTGAAGCTAGGATCACATCACTTGCCGGACTAATCAACAAAGAAAGCCTGACGGAGAGTCATAGAAAGATGAGCGGGAAGAAGGCTGCAGGCGTAGACCAATTAACCAAGGCTGACTACGATAAAAACCTAGACGATAATATCGAGTCATTACTGGTTAGGATGAAAAAGCAGGCATATAAACCGCAACCAGTGAAACGGGTATATATACCAAAAGCTGGTTCTGACAAGATGCGACCGTTGGGGATACCTGCATATGAGGATAAGCTGGTGCAAGGTGTATTAAGCGATATTCTAAATGCGGTATTTGAGGGAGACTTTCTCGATTGTTCATTTGGATTTAGACCTAACAGAGGATGTCACGATGCGCTGAAAGCAGTAAATGAGATAATTCAAGGGCGGAAAATCAATTACGTAGTCGATGCGGACATTAAAGGATTCTTCGACAACATGGACCATAAGTGGATTATGAAATTCATAGACCACAGAATTGGCGACGTAAATGTATACAGGCTGATTGCGAGATTTCTTAGGTCCGGACTCGTTGAGAACGGGGAACATAAGGAAACACCAGTCGGCGCACCGCAAGGTGGTTTGATTTCTCCAATTTTAGGAAATGTATACCTGCACTACGTATTGGATTTATGGTTCGAGAAAGCAGTGAGGAAGCACTGTACAGGCGATGCCTATATGGTTAGGTACGCCGATGATAGTGTGTTCTGTTTCCAGTATGAGCATGAAGCAAAAGCCTTCTACGAACAGCTAAAGGAAAGACTTGCAAAGTTCAACTTAGAGGTAGCCGAAGATAAGACGAAAATTATTAAGTTTGGAAGGTTTGCAGAAGCTGATAGAAAGAGAGCTGGAGAAGGGAAACCTGAGACATTTGATTTTCTGGGATTTACACATTACTGCAGTAAAAGCGCAAAGGGATATTTTCGAGTGAAGAGAAAAACTAGTAAAAAGAAATACAACGCTAGTTTGAAGAACGTCAAGGAATGGCTAAGAAAGAACCTCACAACGCCGGCAGTTGAGGTAATGAAGAAGCTTACAGTCAAACTAAACGGCTATTACAGGTATTATGGAATAACAGATAACTCTCTAATGATAGCCAGGTTTGGAGATGAAGTAAGGAGATTTCTGTATAAAATGTTCAACAGAAGAAGTCAGAAGAAAAGCATGAACTGGAATAAGTACGTGTTATTTCTGAAGAGATACCCACTTCCAAAGCCTAAAATATATGTAAGTATCTTTGAGCTAAGGCAAGAAATTAGTTATACAGTGTAAATGATAGTATGAGGAGCCGTGTGCGTTAATTGCGCCAGCACGGTTCTGTGAGGAGCGTAATACCAATCAGCCATGGAGCAAATATTGTGACACTCTCAAAGGAAACGGAGAGAAACGGTTAACACAAAGCGACTCCTAAAGTTGAGAGGTATACGTTTACTCGACCCAACTTATCAATAGACATATATCATAGGTTGTGCCAGGCACTGCATAAACATATTGAGCCTATATTTGGGCCAGCTAGGCCAGGGGATATTAAACATTCTAATGCCGATATAAGCAAGGCCCGGGAGTTGCTGGGATATGAGCCGGACTGGAGCTCCGAGCGGGGGATTGAGGCGGCTATTGAGTGGTATAAGGCGAACTTGCAGCAATAACTCGGGGTCTGACCCCGAGTTATTGCTTTGAAAGTATAGGAAGATTTACTACAGGTCAGTGCCAATAAATTACAATAATAGAACATTTAGAAGGAATTAATAACTTTTTTGTAGAATTCATCTATTAGTGGAAACGCTTATACTCAGACCGAATGTTTGAGTACCAAAGATTGAGTCATGGATAACATGTAAAGTTTGGGGGTCAGTTCAACACGTTGCTCTCACTGACCGGACCGGTGAATCAATATGGGTGGAATACCAACAATAAATTGGGAGGGGATTAACAAGTGACAACGGTGATCAGTATCATTAACCTCAAGGGAGGCAGGAAGGAATGCAACCTCTTTCATTAACTCGTATGTTTAATTATTCAACTGCTGAATTTACTGTCTTTTGGTTTTAAACAGGGGAAGGAAACAATGTAATGGGATTAATTCTAAATGATCATTCATATATAGAGATGCGAAAATATCTTGCGTCAAGAAAAGATTTTAATGAAGTTGCATTTTGGGAATTCAACGGAGCTTGGAATGCTCTGATATATAGGCACCAAGCTTGCGTGGAGGCCCATCAATCATATACGGAAGCTATCAAGGAGTATGGAGAATCACCTGAATCACCCTTTAGGTATCAGCAAGAGCGGGAGTTGTTTCATTTTTTTGTTGATGGGCTATCGGTTATCGAAACAATTTGTTATGGTGTGTACGCAATAGGATCATTATTAGAGGCCAAAGATGCGGAGTTAATGGCCAACGATTTTCCAATCGCAACTGAAGAAGATAGAAAACACTATAATATAACTGATTTACGAAATAAGTTCTGCAACAAATTTCCAGATGATGAAGTTAGTAAAAAACTCAACAGGCTCACTAAATCAAAACAATATAAGAAATGGCGCGTAATTAGAAATAACCTTTCTCATAGAACGTCTCCGGGTAGAATATTTTATTCGGGTGATTCACCGAAAAGCGCAACTTGGATTTTCGGGACTGAGATAGATAGTGAAACAACTGAGATACGACTTGCCTGGCTCGATGAAAATGTGGAAAAATTGCTGGATAGCTTGCAGAACTTTGTATACAAATACTTCGATATTACCAGTCCCGACAAAAAATTTCTTTAATTAAAGGATAATAGGGGAAAATAGAGAATTATGTGATTATTTCGAGCTTAGCGTACCACCAATACGTAACATGATACCGGCAATTCACGGCAATGGTTACACTACTATGCTACGGTAGATGTTTATTCTCCGCGACCGAAGCTGGATTTTATTTGCCCTATGTTGCATTAGTGACAGTTCTTATTCTTCTAGTAAGTTAAATTGATATAAAAAACTTTGGGAGGAGGAAGGGTTATGAGTTACAAGATATTCGTTTCATATAAATATGGTGACCAGGCTGTATGTCCTTTGGAAGAGATTGAGGATACCAAGGTCAGAGATTATGTAGACATATTACAGGACAAGTTAAAGGATGAGCATCACATCAATAAAGGCGAAGCTGATGGAGAAGACTTGGGTGATTTCAAGGATAGTACTATTGAGTCTAAGTTGAGAGATAAAATATATGACAGTAGCGTAACGATCATTGTGATATCTAAGGGTATGAAAGACACCGCACTCGACGAATCGGATCAATGGATACCATGGGAATTATCTTACTCATTAAAAGAGCATACTCGAAATGGTCGTACAAGCCAAACAAATGCAACTTTAGCGGTTGTACTTCCGGATGAAAATAACAAGTATGATTACTTTATTACGGATAATAGATGTGGCGACTGTGCTTGCAGAACTTTATATACTGATAAGCTATTTAAGATTCTTCGTGATAATATGTTCAATCAGAAGAACAAAGAAATTATGGATTGTACAAGCAACAAAACCGTATATAAAGGACACTCATCATACATCTACAGTGCGAAATGGGAAGATTTCATCAATGATGTTAACAAATATATTGATATGTCTGTAGATATTAATAGCAACATAGATGATTATAACATCACAAAAACTGTTTAATGAAACGTAGCGCATCATGCAAGAGATGTGACTATAGCTAACGATTCATATGGAATAAGGAAAGGGCTACAGTTGGGAAAGGGGGGCGAAAATGGATGTCAGGACGTTTTTAAGAGAATACACAAAAGCAATAAAAAATGACACCGCAGCAGTATTTGCCGGCGCTGGTTTGTCGTGCAGCGCCGGTTTTGTTGACTGGAAAGAGTTATTATGTGAGCTTGCCGGAGATTTGCGTTTAGATGTTCATAAAGAAGAACACGATCTTATAGGAATTGCACAATATCATTACAATGAACATCAAAGGGGGAAGATTAATGAACTAATTATTGATGAGTTCGGTAGAAGGGCATCGATAACGGAAAACCACAAAATACTTGCGAGATTGCCGATAAAGACATATTGGACAACGAATTACGATAATTTAATAGAGACAGCAATAACTGAAGAAGGCAAAATCCCGGATGTAAAAACAGAGTGCGCTAATTTAGCACTTACCAAAAAAGATCGAGATGTAGTCGTCTATAAAATGCACGGTGATGTAAATCAACCACAAAACGCCGTAATCATCAGAGATGACTATGAAAAATACGATAATACGCATAATCTTTTTACGACTGCATTGCAAGGCGACTTGGTTTCAAAAACATTTCTGTTTATAGGCTTTAGTTTCAGTGATCCTAACCTAAACTACATACTTAGCCGTGTCAGAAACGGCTTAGAAGATAATCAGCGTCCTCATTACTGTTTTATGAAAAGAGCAACTCGAGATGACTATGAAAACGATGAGGATTATGCTTACGCTAAGATTAAGCAAGAATATCAAATCCGAGATTTGAAACGCTTTTCAATAAATACAATTTTCGTAAACACATATGAGGAAATAACGCAGGTTTTATATCAAATTGAATTGATGTATAGAAAGACTTGCGTTTTTATTTCAGGAAGCGCTGTAAAATATGACCCATTTTTAGAAAATATAGCGCAGGAACTGCTACATAGACTAAGTTATGAGCTTGTAAAAAATGATTACAAGATTATCACTGGTTTTGGCTTGGGTGTTGGTACTTATGTAATTAATGGTGCACTTGAGTATATGCACGAGAACTCAATTAATAGGATCGACTCAAGAATAGTAATGCGGCCATTTCCGCAAAAAGCAAGTGGAAGCAAAACGCTCCCAGAACTATGGGAATATCATAGAAATATAATGATTTCCGAAGCTGGAGTTGCTATTTTTGTATTCGGCAATAAGCAAAACAAGGAAGACGGGGCGGTAATTAATGCGGATGGTGTATCCAAAGAATTTGAGATTGCAAAATCTAAAGGATTAAAGCTAATACCTATTGGGTCAACTGGGTATAAGACGAATGAGTTATGGCAGTTGATTGTTGATGATTTTGATAGGTATTATCCTAATGAAAGTCATTTAAAGCCGCAATTTGAATTACTGGGGACATCTACTGATATAGACGAGATTATTGGAATTGTTATGAAAATTATCAGTGAGATAGGGGGGAGTTGAAATGGCCAAAAGGGTATTTTTTAGCTTTCATTATCGAGATGTAATTGATTTTAGAGCCAATGTTGTACGCAATCATAAAACGACCAAACATGAAAGTGCCGGATATTTCGATGCATCTCTCTGGGAAAAAACAAAGAGGGAAAGCGACTTAGCTCTTAAAAGGTTGATAAACGGTGGGCTTAATAATACTTCCGTAACTGCAGTTCTAATTGGTACGAGCACTTATAGCAGACGGTGGGTTAGATATGAAATCGCGAAGAGCTTCGAAAAGGGCAATAAGCTCATTGGCATTCACATAAATGGAATTGCTGATAAGAACGGTAGGACAAAGACGCGTGGGTTGAATCCATTTGATTATATGGGAGTAGAGATAAGCGATGATGGGAAAAAGCTCACTCTAATAGAGAAAAAGACGAACTGGATTTATTATGAGGATTTGTCTGGGTGGACGGTTAATATTACTGATAAGAATATGTGGGGGAAAGTCTATACATTGCGAGACTGCTTAAATATTAAAACTTATGATTGGATTAATAATAACGGTTATAAAAATTTCGAGAACTGGATTGTTTAAACGTTCTCACAGATGGGGGCAAATTTCTACAAAAAGATAGATAGGAGATAGTATATACCATGAATCTCTTTACAAACAAATTATAAATAGGAAAGAAAAAATTAGTCTAATAGGCCTCGGCTATGTTGGCATGCCGATAGCAGTATCCTTTTCAAGGAAAGCGTATGTTATGGCTTTGATATAAGTCAAGCCAAGATTGATTTATACAGGAGTGGTGTTGTCCAACCAAAGAGGTGGGGGATGAGTCTATAGCTACCTGCACGGTGGACTTTACTGCCGATGAAACGAGGCTCCGGGAAGCTAAATTCCACATAGTAGCCGTACCGACGCCGGTAAATGTAGACCATACTCCTGACCTGTCACCGGTCATTGGTGCCAGCACTACCCTGGGGCGTAACTTAAAAGAGTATGGCGTTAACGTACAGGTAATAGATCCTGTGGCTGATGCACAAGAAGTTGAGGAAGAATACGGGATTCATTTAAATAGGTTAGAGGATATAAGCGGGGTGGATGCAGTAATTTTTGCCGTAGCCCACGAGGAGTTTATTAACTTGAGCCTGGAGGAAATCAAGGACTGGTATAGTGCATGCCCTAATCATCTTTTTGACTCAGTAAATCAACAGATAGCCGCAACTATTGAAGATGGTTGTGGGAGCACAAAAGATGTTCTCATTGATGTGAAAGGTATCTTTGACAGAAAAGAAGCCGAAGAATTAGATTATTTGTACTGGAGGCTTTAGGGTGGGTTACAAGCATTTGGAGTTTGACCGGGATAGTATTTTCCTAGTTACCGGGGAGCAGGCTTTATTGGATCTAACCTTTGTGAAGCTATTTTGGATATGGGTTATCAAGTGAGATGTATGGACAACTTCTCCACCGGGAAGAGAGAGAACATTGAAGGTTTTTTACATAATAAAAACTTCACCCTAATTGAAGATGATATTCGTAACTATGAAACGTGCCTGGTTGCTTGTGAAGGGGTAGATTATGTACTGCATCAAGCGGCCTGGGGGTCAGTACCTCGCAGCATAGAAATGCCCTTATTATATGAAGAAATAAATATTAGGGGAACCCTTAATATGATGGAGGCAGCCAGACAGCAGGGAGTCAAGAAATTTGTTTATGCATCCAGCTCATCGGTTTATGGAGATCATCCGGTACTGCCCAAGAAAGAGGGTCAGGAGGGTGAATTGCTTTCTCCTTATGCTTTGACAAAGCGTGTTGATGAAGAGTATGGAAAACTATATACCAAGCTGTATGGTTTGGATACCTATGGACTTCGGTATTTTAATGTGTTTGGCAGGAGACAGGATCCGGATGGGGCTTATGCAGCTGTTATACCTAAGTTTATTAGGCAGCTTTTGAATGATGAGCGGCCTACCATTAATGGAGATGGGAAACAGAGCCGGGATTTTACTTATATTGAGAACGTGATCGAAGCTAATCTCAAAGGATGTTTAGCACCGCCCGAGGCAGCAGGGAAGGCATTTAATATTGCCTACGGTGGCAGAGAATATTTAATCGATATTTACCACGAACTATGCAAGGCATTAGGTAAAGATATCGAGCCAATATTTGGTCCGGATAGGCCGGGGGATATCAAGCATAGTAATGCCGATATTACTAAGGCCAGGGAACTGTTGGGGTATGAGCCGGACTGGAGCTTCGAGCGGGGGATTGAGGCGGCTATTGAGTGGTATAGGGAGAATTTGTAGCGTGATATTTGGATATTGAGATATGAAAATCAAATTTAATCAATATGAAAGAGAACTGTAGGTTTAGGTTAATGAAGGATATAAAAAATACGGCCCTAAATTTAATTGTGAAAAGGAAAGGATGGTGATATTGGTTGGTTTCAGTAAATGAATTAATTAGAAATTATTCCAAGGCAGTACGGGAGGGATACGCAGCAGTTTTTGCTGGCGCTGGGTTATCAAGAGCCTCAGGATTTGTAGATTGGAAGACTTTATTGAAACCACTGGCTCGCGATATTGGCTTAAATATAGAAAAAGAAGATGATCTTCTAGCGGTTGCCCAATATCACAGGAATGAACGAGGAACTAGGGCATCAATTAACCAAGCAATTGTAGAAACATTTAATAATGGGACGGAAGATAATGAGAACATAAACATTCTCACAAGACTCCCCATAAATACCTATTGGACTACTAATTATGATCAATTATTGGAAAATGGATTAAGATGCAATAACCGGAAAGTTGAAGTAAAAATTGATAAGGATCAGTTAGCCATTACACTCCCTAATAGAGACGCTGTTTTGTATAAAATGCATGGGGATGTTGAAAGACCAGCGGATGCGGTTTTAACAAAGGACGATTATGAAAGATATGATATAAAGCGGCCACTTTTTCGGACTGCATTACAGGGCGACTTAATTTCTAAAACATTTCTCTTTGTAGGCTTTAGTTTTGAAGATCCAAACCTAGATTATATACTTAGTCGAATACATACTTTGCTTGATGAAAATAAACGTGATCATTATTGCTTCTTCAAACGTGTTCAAAGAGAACAAGATGAAAGCGAAGAGGATTTTGTTTATCGAAAAATAAAGCAAGACCTCCGGGAGAAAGACCTTAGGAGATATGGTATACAGGCTGTTTTTGTGAACAAATATGAGGAAATAACAGATATTCTTAGGGATATAGAAATAGCTGTATATAAGAACAACATTTTTATTTCTGGAAGTGCAGAACAGCTTGATTCACCTTGGAATAAAGAAGATACGGAAAGCTTTGCATATCACTTAGCTAGGGAATTAGTGAAAAGAAATTATAAAATCACGACGGGTTTTGGTTTGGGGATTGGATCTTCGATTATAAATGGGGCTCTTAATGAGATATATGCAACTAAATATAAACATATAGATGAATATTTATGTTTAAGACCCTTTCCGCAAGGTATTATTGATCTAAATGAAAGAAAAGCGTTATTTACTAAATATCGACAAGAGATGCTTGCTCAGGTAGGGATAGCAATATTTATGTTTGGAAATAAGGAAAAGGGTGGAAGGATTATAAATGCAGATGGATGTTGGGAAGAATACGAAATCGCTAAATCATTAGGAAAGATAATAATTCCATTAGGAAGTACGGGATATGCGGCGAAAGAAATATTAGAGGATATTAAAAAAAATATCAATGATTTCTCATATTTGAAAGATTATGTTTCGGACTTAGAATCAATTGTTAACCCAAAGGACTTGGTTAATTTAATCGTTAAGATAGTTGATTCGGTGAAGGAATATTAAATTTAAATAAATGTAAAGGAGAAAAATGATATGGCGAAAAGGCAAGTATTTTTTAGTTTCCACTACACACCCGATAATTGGCGTGCTGCTCAAGTAAAAAACATGGGTATTGTTGACAATTCATCTACATGGTCATCTAATGACTGGGAAGAAGTCCGCTATAAATCAGATGCTAAAATTAAAGAGTGGATAGACGGGCAGATGGCTAAGCGTTCCTGTATTGTTGTGCTGATTGGGAAGTCAACATCCACAAGAAAATGGGTGAAATATGAAATTGAAAAAGCATATGAACTAGGCAAGGGAATTGTGGGCGTTTATATTCATGGTTTGAAGGATGCCGATGGTAATCAGACAACTAAAGGAGCAAATCCGTTTTATAGTCTTTACAATAAAGATGGTCATCGGCTTTCGAATTACGTTGAATGTTATGATCCACCGCATTCCACCAGCACCTATGTTTATAATGACATTAAGGAGAATTTAGGCGATTATATTGAAAGAGCAATTGATAATAGAGGAACCTATTAGGAGTCACGGTATCCGATAGGGAAGTTAAAAAATTGTTGCACGGGATTTTGAAAAGTTAAATTAAAAGATTGTCGGCAGACGTCCGGGAGACATTGCGATAACTTTTGCTGATGCAAGTAAGGCAGAACAGGGACTGGGCCGGAAAGCCGGGTTAGGGATAGAAGATATGGTCAGGGATGCTTGGAGGTTTGGGAAGAATAATTTAGAGGATTGATAAACGGTGCCAGGCGAGATATTAAAGCATATTGTAACTATTTTAATAAGTATATTAACTGCCGCTGGTACTACCTTTTTTATTAACTATATGAAAGATAAAAAAAGGAAAGCAATTGAGCAGGTGTCATTTAATAATGATAGAATAAGGATTCTTGACTCCATAGCCTTAAACTCCTCTCTTTCATTTATTATAGCTTTAATTATCGTCAGTGCTAATTTGGATGGCAATTATAAATGGCCTTTTATAATTTTATTGGGCGTGGGGATAGTGTTTTTTACTTATGGTCATTTGAGATTTCATAAATCATTTTTGATAGATACTTTTCGGAATGAACAAACAAAATTAAGGCTGATTCTAATATCGATATTTATATTGGTTATCTGGGTATTTACTTTTGGGGTCATATTTTTCATAGAAAGTTTTGGCGATAGGGCAACATACATAGCATATTTATTTGCATTTCTTTTTTATGCTACATTATTTAACCTTAGACAATATTTTAAATGGGGCGTAACACGAAGTTACAAGAGAATAACAGTTATAACTATTGATGGAAATAGATACGAATCGATGGAGTTAGTAAACCTAGACGATTATATAGTGATTTATGAAAGCAAAAGTGACAAGAGGGTTATTATACCGAATCATCAAATCAAACTGATCGAGTATGAGTATAAAAAAACAACCATAGCTGATTTTATAGATGAGGAGCGCTAATGGTTCGGTACTAAGGAATTAGCATATTTACTTTTTAAATAATCTGATGCTAGAAACAGCTAACTAGATTATAGGGACAATCATGTATGCTTATGACTTTATTGGGAAGAGATACGATGTTGGAAACAAACAAGGATTCCTTGAAGCTACTGTGGAGACTGCTTTTAGGAGAAGTGATTTGAGGGATGAGTTTTACAGTATTTAGTGAAGGTTGTAGAGAAGGAAGTAGGGGTTTTAGGAGAGATTGCTGCGGGGAGAGAGTAAGAAGTAGACATCAGACTATAACTACGGCA
This sequence comes from Syntrophomonas sp., assembly GCA_041672985.1. GTDB lineage: Bacteria > Bacillota > Syntrophomonadia > Syntrophomonadales > Syntrophomonadaceae > PHAA01. The sequence continues at coordinate 11,661 of JBAYYO010000025.1, forward strand.
TAAGAAAGACACAGACATTAGAGCGGGCATGAATTTAGTTAGAAAGATTGCTCGTTTTTAACTAGATAGAGAAGTCAGAAGATTTGAAGAGTTTGGTGGTAGCTTTAGAAATTATCATTTGCTTAGGATGGACTTCCCTCAAGGCCCAATGGATGAACGCAACAAACCAGCGAAGCTTATGGAGAGGATTATTAATGAGTGTAAAACGTCAACATTATGTGCCACGAGTATATCTGAAAAATTGGGAAACAAGAGTAAGTAGTAAAAGTGAGCCAGGGAAATACTTTCAGGGCATTTACTATTATGAGAAAGATGATTTGGGCACTGGTGATGGAAAAAATAAGAATTCAGTACTTTGGGAGTCCAGACTCTATAATATCGACTACGAGTTGTCTTTCATAATTCCATCCTGTCCAATTATTGAGGAAGACTACATAGCTCAAATTGATGCAAAATTGACTTCTAGGGGAGTCGATGCGTATTTCAATGGTGAAGTTCTTAAGGACAAAGAATCTTTAAAGCAGCATTTCTTTAAGCTTGACGAATGGGAATTTCGCCATAAAGAACCACCCATGAAGTTAGCCAAAAGACAGGCTACACTAAGTGACATTAAATCAATCCACAGTTATATATTAGAGAATGCACTGGATGATGTGGTTGAGAAAAAGTGGCAACCTATACTAGATGATTTTATTCATCAAATGGAGACAACTGTTCCGTTAAATGGAATAGACGAGATTCGGCGTATAGATGAGAGTCTAGTTGTAGATATAATAAAAATGGTTATTTTTCTAATGTGTCGTAACCCAGACTTTGACTACTTAGGTATATTACCGAAAATACTAAATATTTTCCAAAAGCCTTTAAAGGATATTACAGGTACTAAGAATACTGTAGATGTTGAAGATTTTCTGCAAATACAACAAAATGCCGCTTGGTTAAGAGAATTATATAATGGACTTTTTGAAGTGCCAAAAGGGTATTTTTATACTATGAAAACAACAGCACAAAGCACATTTCAAATGATTCTTTTCAAAACTTGGGAAAATCAAGGGAGCTTTATTACTTCAGATAAGCCAGCATTCCTTCATGACTTGCTGGTAGAAGCAACTAATAATAATGCGATTTATTGTCCATTAACACCAGACTACTTAGTTATGATTACAAAAGGAGAAAAGCATAGTCTTAGAGATGTTAATTTTAGGATGGCTAACAACGATTTGATTAAGAAGTTTAATAGAATGATTCTATCCCATGCAAACAAAGCTATAGTTTCAGATTATAAACATTTAGGGTATCTTCTTTAGAAAATGAGGTCACATTTAGAGTTAACGGAAATGTCAAGCGTAAAGATAAAAATAAAGCAAAGGAGGCGAATCCACAAATGGACAAGTTGAACTTTAAAGGTCTTATCACATCAATCCAACCACGAATAAGACTGACCCGTTCATTTGATGAAGCCTCTCATACATATTTGGGCTATGCCATTAAAATTGCCGGAACTATTGATAACCAAGAAACGATATCATCAAATCAAAATATATTCTCCATAGGTATCGGCAAAGCTGCTCAAGCTAAATTCAACTTCAAAGTTAATGACATTATCTCCGGTGAATGCCTCCCTGTTCCAGATCCTAACATGGAGCCGGTTGATTTCTACAAGGTCTCCAGGATCAAGCTTATCTCCCCAGGAGAGCAGGGCAACACATCAGCACCCTGGGAATTGATGCCGCCGGAGCTGGAGATTTATCGGGAAAGGGGACACCGGAGACTGGCTGCCAGGACTTACGAGGTTAAATGTAATAGTTGTATGTGGGGGTGTAGGATGCTGGTCGAGATAATAATTGATAACTGGAACCCGAGAGGCCGGAAGAAGTACCGATTTGAAACCTTTTGTTATGGACCTTTGAGTTGTAAATTGTATAAGGCCGGGCCTAATCGGAAAGTTGAAGGCCGGAACGGGATGGTGTATGTGGAGGAAGATTGGGTGGATGAGATGATGACTGAGCATAGGGGGATGGATGAGTGATATGAAAGAAAAGGATATAACGGCTGGAGTATTTAAACCATTTAATGATACTATTATTGACTACATCATTTCTCTAACCCATCTCTATGGCCTGGTCCATAAGGATAAAGTGGCGGAGGTATTTAACCTGCAAAATATGGACACTATCGACGCCGAAGCTATCAGTGACATCATGAATAATCCGCCAGAAGATTTAGCGAAGAACTTCGTAGAAATCAATGGAGATTATTTCGTCCATGAGACCATCATGGAATTTGAAGGTTTTGATGAGCAGCTAAAACTGCGCCAAGGCAAGCCCTTTTATATTCCGGAGCAGGAAGAGCTCTTGAAATATAAAGATGAGACCTATTTTGAAGTGACCAAGCAGTACAGGGCATTGCTGAGTTATGTGACCAGACATATCTTTGATGGTGATAAATTTGCAGCGGAGATGCTTTGTGAGGACATTCAGGGGATATGCCAGTTTGACTTTTCGGTTCAGGAAATATTTGAGGTGTTTAACACCAGAGGTATAGATTTTAAGAGCGAAAAGCAGGTCAATGAAGTAATACAGCTGGTCATGGAACTAGCCAATAACACAAGAATCTGGGAGAACAATGGTCATACACCTAATGAGATTTTTGAGAAATATGAAAAACCCCATTTAAGACCACTTCCCGATAAACCCTTTGAGTTTGACGGGGCTGATATTTTCGACTTTAAGACCGGAAAGAAAGTCGGTCGAAACGATCCATGCCCCTGCGGCAGCGGCAAGAAAT
>JBAYYO010000026.1:0-13574 GCA_041672985.1 Syntrophomonas sp.
CGGTTCTGTGAGGGTTGTGCGCGCAATCTCCTATGGAGCGAATACTGTGGCACTCTCAGAGGAAACGGAGAGCAACGGAGAAAACAAACCTGCTCCTAAGGGTAGAGAGGCGCACTTCTACTCGACCAGTCCAGAGCTGTTTTTTCAAAAATGGTACTTTTTCAGTAGTTTCGAACGTCCTGCCGTAACCCTGCCCTTTTTCCTTACAGGGTTTTTAGCTAACTGTTTCAAACTTAAGACTGCTATTATCTATCTCACATATACCTTCCATTGTCCATCATGAAAAACAAATTTTTGTTCATCATCTACAATAGTTCCATTAGTGAAATTAAAAGTAACATTAGCAACATAAATACTTCCTTCTTGCGCAATTTGATTTTCTATTGTCCTATATGTTTGGTAGCGTTGTTCATCAAATACCATTTTATCACGGGGTATATTTTCATCAGAATTTCTTACCTCCGGGGGAACTTGTTCAATGGGAATATCTTCCAAAGTCCATTCTTCATTGTTAAGTTTCTTTTCTATTCTTTTGTTTAATTCATTGACGGTTATTTTTTCTAAAGAGTTAACTTTTGCAGAAAGAAGATATATTCCTTCAGAGTAAAGACGTTTGTGATGTGTTATCGAATCTTCACCTGTTACATCAACACAATATTTTGATATACTATCATAATCTTGATTTTGCCAAGCTTTAGCATAATTATTATATATAGTCTCAGCCTCTTCTAAGGTTAGAACTGGCATTTTTTCTTTAACAGTATTTGTAGCTAATGAATTAAATGTCAATCCTATGGCAAAAATAAAACATAGACCTAAGATCAATTTAAAGTTCAATTTGTTCAATGTTCTCATATTTATTCCTCCTTAACTAATTCTGGTATAGTTCTCCATAACCACTAGTGTATGTTGCTCCGCTAGTAACCTCAATTCTCATATATCTACTACCGGATGTTGGTGTTCCACTCATTTGCTTATACTGAACACTGCCATTCTGATTGGAAATACTGGAACTATATGAGCAATGGGTGGTAACTACTGTGCCCTGCTTAGAGCGAACGGAATATGTTATGGTATAATTATAATCACTGGCATCCCACTGGCGAAAATTGATCCAAATTGGATTTGTATTTGCTACGTTAAAATTAGATGACTCGATATAATACCAAACATCACTAAAAGTATAAGCTTTTATTTGTGCTGCATTTGCACTTGCATAAGAAAAAACCGGAATAAAAGAAATAGCCAATAATAAAGTACTAATAATTAAGAATCTTCTCTTCATTATATTCGTCCTCCCTAAATAAATCTAGGTTTTTGGGAAAGCATTGGTATTCTACTCCCTCCTTTTTCAATTCTTCTACACAAGTTCTCCCAAATTGGTTAATAAAAACATACCCTCAATCTTGTGTGGGGCAGTGGGCTTTCTGTATCCTTAAAAATCTGCGCTTGGTAGGTTAAGATTGCTAGGATATTTGAAAGCCTTTTCCATTGGGAGCTCTTATTTGTATAATGACTTTTTCACCTCCCTTAAACTAAACATTTTCTTTGAATATCTTCGTTTTTCACAGTATTTCATTTTCTTTGATATCACTTAAGGGCAGCCCATCTCTTGAATATTACAACTTTGTTTAATTTTGGGTGATTATGTGTAACCTCTCCTAGACCGCCTGTGTTTTGTATTGTGTCCAGAGGGATTCCACACCGTCTCTTGGCAGCAAACCTCCCATGTGTCTTCCTGGGTCCTTGCCCTAATGGAAATAATTAAACCTGACTGTCCCAGCCCTCCATTTTCAAGTGCTTTTAGCCTTCATTTGTTTTGTCTGTATGTTCTCACATCCTTCCCCAAGCTGCTGCGGTATGCGCCGCTTGGTTCTTACGATGCAAACGGTAACGGTAAAATTTGTCTCTTTGTTATTGTTGTCTTCAGGTCTTTTTTAGGCAGCTACCTTCATGGATTTCCGTATGTCGTACAGCATCTTCTCTGGACTGTAATTCACACCTTTCTTTAATACAGCATAAAATACCCTGATGAGCTTGCCACATAATGCAATCACCACCCCTTGTGGTAACACAGGCTGACAGTTCTTTTGTTTGACATTGTTTGGTCGTAACTATGTGTAAGAGCTGTCCCCAAGATTCTAATTTGAACTTGCATAAAATAAAATTAAACAAGGATATCGATAGTTATTGTCCTGCATACGAATCAATGTTTATAGCTAATTCAATATATCACCATATCAGAATATAATGATTTACTCTCCAGCAAAATGCCGGAAGCGTTATAAATTTTAGCGGTAGCGCATACCCTATAGGTGCCATACACAACGTAATAATTCTCTTCTACAGAGGCGATGGAAACCCCGGTCGCTGATGCGGACCATGACTTGATTGTGCTCCAGCCACTGCCGGTGGATTTTTGCAATTCGACAGTCAGCCATGTTGTGTGCGAACTATCGTAAGCTGAAGCAAGCCCCATGCAGGTTGCTCTCCCTGACGAGTTGATCACCAGGCCCGGACTTAACAACGAAATGTACGTGAATTGAGGACTCATCACTCTTTGGGTCCCTGTGTTTTTTGTCCCGTCAGCCGCGTAAGCCGGAACGGCGGCAAAAACGGTCATCAGGACAAGAATTCCCACGCAGATAAACTTTTTCATACAATAAAACCTCCTTAAATTATCTTTCAATAGTAAAGACAACCAAAGAGGTTTTTTGCAACAATATTTTTCCACTTTTTTTAAAATATTTTTTTCTTCGTTACTCTATATATTTTACGCCTTCGGTCATCTTTACCGCCGTATCTTTCTCCGTCTGTCCCCGAATCATGAACATACGGTTATTCATTTGCCAGATGATTGTAACCAGGGAGTCTTTCACGACCAGCGTTCCCTCATGCCCGTTGATGCTGACTGTTTCAAAGACAGACGCATTTTCCGTATCCAGCGCGGGCTTGTTGCCTTCGCTTAATTCCATATAAGTGATAAACGAACCCTGCTGATTTTTAAATTCAATTCTTCTCAAAAGCTCGCCGTTGGAACTAGTAATGACTTCATATCCGGCTGGTATATAGGTCGGCATATAAGCTTTATGCCAGTCTATGGTTGTACTGCCACCCTCCGAACCACTGCCGCTGTCCTTCAACTGAAAAGATGTATATTCCTGTTGAATATCCATTAAAAAATTCAGCACCCTGACTCTAACTGCCTGCACGGTCACCACCGTAGTACCTAATATAACCAGCGTAATCAGCATTGCAACCGCCACTCTGTTTAATGCCTTTAAAATGCGCTGCCTTCTGGCATAAGCCTTCGGCTTTTTCAGATGAGCATCCAGTTGTTGACTGAATTTTTGGATTGCCTCCTGGGAAGGCAAAAATTCCGGATCATTTTTCAGCTTTTCTTTTTCTTCCAGAAAAAGCTGTCCTTCTTTTTCCGTAGCATCGTGCATGACCAATTTGAACAGACTGTCTTCATATTCCTCATAAAGTTTTTTCCGAATTTGTTCCGGGCTGTTATTCGGCACGCGTACTCATCTCCTTATCCATGAGTTTTTTGGCTTCTCTCCTGGCTTTGGTCAAATACTGCCGGACACTTTCGGGAGCGATTTTTAAAATTTCTGCTATTTCTCTATCATGCATTTCCAATATGTACTTAAAATACAACAGATCTTTCTGCTTCTCGGGAAGCTTTAATATGGCATTCCCTAGCTCTGCTATTTCTTCCTGATGGATGATCCGGTCTTCCAGATCTTCAAGGCCGGGAATCTTTTCGGCCAGATCGATTCCTTCTCCATAATAGGCATGTTTTTTCTGTACATCCCGGTGTTTTATAAAGTTGATGGCCACGCTCCTGGAAGTATAGACAACATAAGCGGCCAATTTGCAACTTTCAAAAGTTCGAATTAAAGATATTTTTTCAATTAGTTTTATGAACGTATCACTAATCAGGTCTTCTACATGGTCCGCATCACGGGTAATATTGTAAACGGTCTTCCGCGCCAGACCATAATAATCGTTATATAGGCTCAGCATAAAAGACCTATCATCATCGCTTTCCATTGCGAAGATTATCATCATGATCATCAAAACACATCCTTTATAGACCCTATTACTAAATAATTTGATTGCTTCTTTCATCTATTTGTCATAAACCGCATTCGGATCGCCCTATTTATTTCCAGCTTTGCAAATTTTCTGACTGCTCTTAAATGATACTACTTTTACAGGCATCCAGATGATAATTTGTAACAAAAAAATAAAGACACTCCTAAAAATGAGCTGAAATGTGACTTGATAAAAAAATTTTCTTAGAAATAAATGTTGCAAAAGCTTTCTTAGATTGTCTTTATAGATAAGAAAATTTCCAAAGGCAAATATTGCATATTAGAAAATAATTATCACAATATCACCGGTTGGACAAGACGTACCGCCAGCCCGTTCAAACAGACGTTTCCTGAACTGCGGAGAAAATAGAAGTTAGTTCGGTTTTAATCAAAAGCCAATATGCTTTTGATTAAAATAAATAAAATCGAAGGGGGTGATGAACTTGAATATCAAAAATCTAAATTCCTTCATATCAATAGAAGCCTATGCGGTGATGCCATCACATCTATTCCTTCGTGCTCCTCCCGATAATCAATTGACCGATTCGGTTGAAGCGCTATCCGGAACATAAAGAGACAGGAAATTTGATGTATGCGGCAAGTACAAATTTGAGTTTACTTGAAAATCTATATTGAGGGAGGTAAGCTTATGAAAGGCAGATCAAAAGGATTGACATTAGCTTTTTTGATCATAACAACTATCCTTTGTTCATCACTACCAGTTCTGGCAGCAACCACCATTATATATAATGGTGGTAGTGGCTGGAGTCAAAGTGGATCAGAATGGCATTCCCAAAGCACTGGCCGAGATGGTCAGCCGCTTGGTTATAGTCCCCCCATGGTATGGACCTGGAACAACAGTTCATCGGCTAGTGAAGGTGGTTCTTGGTCAATCTCAAATGCGTCCGGAGGTTGTTACATTTACGCATATATTCCTCGAAATTATGCAGATGTAAATCAAAGATATTATATTTGGGATAATAATACCATAATAGCCAGCAGCTTGGTTAACCAAGCATCCTATGCAGATCAATGGGTTAACCTCGGTTATTATTCCATTGTACCAAGCCATACTGTGCGTGTTCAATTTGACGATTTTACCCCAGGGGTATCATCTAATACGAGATATGTAGGGTTTGACGAAATGAGATTTGTATTTTAGAGGAGGTGTTTCTTAGTATGGTTACCAAAATAAAAAATTGGAAATGGCCTGCAGCCATCGGATTTCTTTTCCTGCTTGTTGGTTTGGCTGCTGTTATAGGCGGCAATAATGGAGTCCCTGTTCAAGCCGCGGATCAAATTGAGAACAGTGTATCGGCAGATACAACACTGGGTTCTAATTCTGATATCAGTAAGATAAAAGACATGCTTCTTAATAGTTATCAAAATTACGATTCCGTAAGCTTCAAATTTAATGAATGGGAACTTATCGATGGGAAAAAGCATCTCACTAACGCTTCGGTTAAGGTGGTGCAAAGACCTGTTCCAATGGTTAACATGACGATGACCAGCGGAATGGATGGAGAGAAGCAATACATTACCCAAGAGATTAGTGATGGCAAGCAGACTTTCACCTATGATGAGGGACGCGACTGGTATTTTGTGAGAGATACCTATATCTCTCCTGATCCCAAAAAGATGCCGGCTGAAGCACCGGAAAACGCAATATCCGTCTTTGAAAACGGTACCCGGCTTCCCAGTGGCGGAGATGTCGAGCTTGTAGTACATCCCGAGCTTCTGGCGCAAAATTGGATGCTAAACTCGCAGGTCTCAATAGGCGCAGTTGAAAAAGTTGCCGGGCGCGAAGCTTTAAGGTTGGATATCTTTCCTTCGGAAGCAGCAAAAGATAAATTGGGAGATAAGCGGGTCTATTGGATTGACACCCAAACCGGAATCATCTTGGGCAATGACATTTACCATAATGACCAAAAATCACAAAGTTTTGTTCTTGAAGATGTAGTTTTGAACCAGAAAATTCCAAAGGATGAATTTGTTTTCATAGCTCCGCAAGGGGTTCCCGACCTAAATACCATACATGCTTCTCCATTACCAGAATAACTCCAAAGTAAAATGCGGTATTGTAATAAACCAGGGAGGGACATTCCCCCCTGGTTTATTTAATATCTTACATTTCGCCCCCCGGCTCTTAAAATCAAAGGAATACCCCCCTCGGTTATTCTATTCGCAATTCAGGAACACAAGGGGTTACTCCCCAGCAAAGTGATAAACAGATAGTCATATTGTAAACGGTCTTACGCACCAGACCATAATAATCGTTATATAAGTTCAGCATAAAAGCCTTATCATCATCGCCTTCCATGGCGTAGATTACCATCATGATCATCAAATCACATCCTTTCATAGGCCCTATTTCACAGGGCAATTCGATTGCTTCTTCTTTGAACTCTTTGTCATAAACTCGCATTTGGGATCAATCTGCTTTTTTATAGTCATTTCCAGTTTTGCTAATTCTCTGACTGCACTTAAATCATACTATTGAACACATACAGACAAGAAGTGGTAGTAAAAAAATAAAGACACTCTAAAAATGCTGAAATGTGACTTAATAAAAAATTTTCTGGAAATAAGTGTTGCAAAAGCTCTTTTAGATTGTCTATATAGATAAGAAAATTTTTAAAGTGAAATATTGGCCTATCAAAACCAAAACACAATATCATTGGTTCGGACAAGACTTACTTACAGCCCCTTCAAACAGGGCGCTCCCTGAACCGTAGAGGAAATAGAAATTGGCTTGCTTTTGATTAAGATAAATAAAACCGAAGGAGGTGATGAACTCGAAACAAAAAACCTGGATTCTGCCATATCAATAGAAAACAATATTGTGATGCAATTACATTTACTCTTTCGTGCTCCCCCGACCGGCAGTTTGAATCGCATGTCTGGGACATGGAGAGCTAGGAAACTTTGATATGCTCGACAACTACAAATTGAGTCCCCTTGAAGATTTATTAAGGAAGGGCCCCTGATAAAAAGAGTATTTGTGCCGTAACCATGATATGTCATAGTGAATTGGGAAGCGAAAGGAGGTGATAATATGTTCTGCATTCTGAGTAGTCCACGATACCCGCCCCAAAAAGTAATAGTGGCTCGATAGAAAGACAAGCAAACAAGTTGGCTCCTTGTGCCTTAGTCATTCTAAGCGAAACCACTATTGTCTAAATTTAAAACCCTTTGTTAGTTCTCTGTCAATGAGAATCAGATGAAAAAGAAGCCATTAGAAAGGAAAGGAATATATATGTTAAAGAAACGTATTTTAGGTATGTTGCTGTTAGGCGCGATGCTTACACTATTGGCTGCGGTTCCTGCTATAGCGGCCGTTGAGAAAACACCCCGCGGAGGTGGTTCAGTTTCAATAACCTTGACTAACGCAAATGTTAGTGCGTTTTCAAATGAAAAGTCAACTATAAAGCCAAATGTAAAGATTGATGGCGGTGACTGGCAATATCAAGCTTATCTATACAATGGAGTATATTATGGATATTCAAACTATTATCATCCTGATGATTACCATACCTCCTGGGTTCAGGATGGGCCCAACGGACAGACTTATGACAGTGATTATACCGCCCCAGGTTACACCTCTTATGCAAGCGGTCCGCTATACTCGGGATATGGTTTATTTGGTTACTACATCTATTAAGCTAAAGTCCCAATATCTTTACTAAACTAATCGATTATCATTCGCTGTTTTAGGCGAATGATAATCGATGTTATATGCTGACCGGATATTTCTAATAAGTTGAGGAGATTGGCCATTGAAAAAGATGTTAGTACTATTAGTTCTACTGTCCTCGTTTTTTTCCTTTTCTACGTCTTATAACCAGATAGACAGAGAAGAACTGGAAAAGGTAAACCACTTAGAAAACGGGGTGGCAATGCAGTTTGTAATTCCGAAAGATATTCATCTGTCAGATCCGGACCGGATTTATCCTTTCTTGTGCCAAGCTGCTAATCAGTTCCAGGTCAATATTTTACGAAGCAATATTCACTACCAGTCAGATGATCAGGTAGAGATTTTAAAGTATGTATTCTTGACCGGAGACACCCATTTCTTTGATGTTTTCCGGCTTAAAAGCGGCAGATTATTAACCCCGGAAGACACCCAGCAAGCTAATTCCTTTATGTGTACAACCAGCACCGGCGACCCAACCCAGATCGGTGTTGTCAAAGACTTCGGAGGAAATAATCTTATTACGATAAAATCCTTAAAAAACTCATATGAACAGTTTCCGGTTGATGGTCCATATTTTGCGGAAGCACCAAATAGAGAGGTGTTTCATGCATTTGTCAACTGCTTTGCGAATAAGGTTAATCAGTATTACAAAGACCAATTAACCGAACCCTTTTTATATGGGGATTTCGTAAAAACCTCCACGTCCGGCGGAACTGCAACTGGGGGCGCTGTAGTAGGTTCCCCGATAGGTTATTTATCATATATTAATTACCTTGTATACCTGGTTATCTTGATTTTGTTAATCTATTATATTTTTAATGAATCAAAAAGAATCGGTATCATTAAAATGCATGGCATCTCCAACTTATACTTGTGGTTTATCATTGCCGGCAAGCTCATAACTATCTTGTTTGGTATCACTACCCTTATCACACTACTGGCAGCGCTATGCATTAAAGACACTTGTATTCAATTTGTAATCAGCATTCTGATCAATCAGCTCAAAGCTTATGGTATCATGTTAGCCCTTTCCCTGGTTGCTTACCTGTATATTTCCCGAATTAAGGTCGTTAATGCGTTAAAAAACCGTAAGGATACCAACGGCATCTTCGCTTTAAACACCCTGCTCAAGGCAGGTTGCTCGGTGCTGTTGGTTTTAACCTGCCTTACTCTCTGGAACCAGATTTCTGTAATTCATGCTAAACAACAAACCTTGAAAAATTGGGAATGCAGCAAAGACTACGGGGTATTTTACCCTTTATATATAAGAGATGAGGAGAGAAAAATAAACGATGGCGCTGGACCTAGAGCAGACATAGAGGATGAACTGTACCTGTTGCTCAACCGGATGGGAGCCTTGTTGATTAATACTCACATGTATGACCAGCAAGAACTTCTTTTGAATAAAGATTGGGACGGTATATTATCCATTAGTGTGAACCCCAACTACCTGCGGGAATTTCCGGTGTATGACCTTCAGCAGCAGCCAGTTCAGGTTTCCGAGGACAACAGTGATTGGATTTTGCTGGTGCCGGAGAAATATCACGACCGGGAAGAGGAAATCCTCAGCTTTTTCAAAAAAGACCGGACAGGTGGAAAGAATTCGGAAGGTGTATATCAGGAAGGTGTATATCAGCACGAAGAACGTTGTAAGAGAGTGGTTCCTGATAGAGTGAGAAATCAGCAGTTAAAAATTATCTGGTTGGCCAATGAACAACAGATATTCAGTTTTAATCCAAATGTTTTTCCTCAAGAAAACAATATGATTATAGACCCGATCATCCGGGTGGTAACCGAACAAAACAGTGTCGTAACAGATCGGTCTTCGATTCTCGGTGGTGGAGCTACGGACCCTTTGAAGATGAAACTTATTGATCGGGATACGTTAAAAACCTACCAGACCCTGGTGCCCGAACTCAAGGAGTTAAGACTGGATGATAACTTAAAATACTTGGTTACCGTTGACCAGTTCATTCTGCAGGAAATCTACCATTTGCAAGAAGCTATGAACCAGTTTCTGCTAATCAGCCTAGGTTTGCTAGCCGGATTGCTATTTCTGGTGGTTCAGAATCTAGTTATCTTTTTTAATAAACACCAGTATCGGTTTATAGTGCGCCGCCTATTTGGCGCTGGTTTTTTCAAAACGTATAAGGAATATTTCTGGCTTTTCTCAGCGGCCTGGGTGCTGCAGATACTAATTTGCTTTATCGTACGTTGGAGAATTAATGTGGGTATGATGCCGGCGCTAGGCATGATTCCTAAGACGATTGATGCCAGCTTGATATTTACGGCAGCAGGGTTAATCGCTTTTGAGCTAGCAGCTTCAATAATAGCCTTGGGGGTAATTGAGCGCAAAAATAAAACAAGAGTACTTAAAGGAGGAGCTTAGCAATATGAACAATATATGTGAACTTGTCGGCGTCAAGAAAAGCTACGCAGATAACGTGGTCTTAGACAATATGAATATGACGATAGCCCCGGGGGAAATGGTGGCTATTACCGGAAAAAGCGGTGCGGGCAAAACCACTATTCTAAATATTATGGGATTACTGGAAAAGCCGGATAGTGGGCTTGTCAGGCTGTTTGACCAGCCAAGTCCTCGAATAAATTCCCAAAGTGCTAATAGGCTTCTTAGAACCAGGCTTTCCTACCTGTTTCAAAACTGCGCCCTGATTGACGATGCCAACGCGGATTACAATCTGGAAATTCCGCTTATTTATGCGCGAAAGAACCGCCAAGAAAAGCAGGATCTTAAGCTAGCAGCGCTCAAGAAGGTAGGACTAAACATCTCGCTTAAGCAGAAAATCTACGAACTGTCTGGCGGAGAGCAACAAAGGGTGGCTATAGCCAGAATACTTCTAAAACCCAGCGAGTTGATTCTGGCGGACGAACCTACCGGCTCACTGGATGCTGAAAACCGCAACGAAATTATGCAGATCTTAAAGGATTTAAATAACTCAGGTCAGACCATAATCATCGTAACTCACGACCAATATGTGGCGGGAGTATGCGACAGAATCATAGAGTTAACCGGGTAATGGAGGAGACGCGGAAACGTTTCCGTTCTTTGCATAGCAAGGTAAATAATAAAAAGGCCATTTATTCGCCTCCATCTAAATAACCAGCCATTGCTTTAGCCATAGGATGCGCACTGGCACCTTCTTTGCACAGCAAATTCATAAAGTATTTTTTGCATGGATGGAAAACCTGATCGAACAATACTGGCAAGCAGGGCAAGGTTGTACACACCCTTGCTTTTTTCGAATTTTCCCTGCCGGTCAAATTCTCAAAAATGCTTGTTGGGGAGTATCCCCCATCCCCTATTGAACGCCCCCTTTGGGGGCGGCTGCGCGTCCTTGCGGACGCTTGAAAATAAGCGGGCAATTTCACCGTTGTTGCCGCTCATTTTCTCTTTCCGGAGTGGCCGGGGCATGACTTACAAGCCTATCCACATTGGCCTTGGCCGTTAGCAATTCCCGCATTTCTTTCCGGGCGATGGTATACTCGGAATCGACTTTTTTCTTCTCGGCCAACAGCGTTTCATATTCGGCTTGGAGCGCCTTAACGGTGGGCAGTATTTTCATCCGCAAGGCGTCAAACGCCGCCTTCGCCGCCTTATGCAAAAGGATGTCACCTGCGTGGGCATCGTAGAATTTTTTGCTGTATCCGGCCTTGCGGTAGGCAGCGTAAACCTACCGACTTGTTCAAGAGTCAGCGGCTCATCATCAAGTAAACCAAATCTATATTGCAACACAGTGCTTTCCCGCCACTTTAGAGTTCCAATTGCGTCTGCCGTCAGTGAACGCAACTCGTTATACACTACATGATCAAACATCTCGCTCTCGAGAGCGCCATGATCGCAAAACACCGATTCGTTTTCCCCAATGAATTTTTCAATGCTTTCAACCGGCTCAATATACCAGATGAGTTGCAAGGCTTCATCTTCCGGGCAGAGCCGGAAAACTCGGAAAAACCCCGGCTATCCACATAATGCGCGGATACCTTGCCGTCTACTTTGAGCGCCACAATATCGCTGACGGATAAGCTGTGTCCTTTGAAATCAGTGGGGTGCTCCATGTTGAATCGGTGGAAAAGCTCGTTTAGCCTCCCGTACGCATCGCCCTTTACCGCCTCCGGCAAGAGGTCGGTGTAAATCAGCTCGTAATTGCCGCGTTCCACGGAAAGCCCGGCGGCCTGCAAGCGGTCAAGGGGTTCAAAACGGTAACCCCGTGTTGTGCCGTCGTCCTTTAATTGATAGATAGCAAAAGCGTCGGCAGAATGGGATAAGAAGCTGTTTTCAAGCTGTTGGGAGTCTTTTTCCTCCAATCCGTTAAGATAATCCTGCGTTTTCTCCCACTCTTCGCGGGTAACGCCGAAAATGCCGGTGTGGTCATCGATGTCGTCCCGGTCAAAGACCATACCCGCACCGTTACCTTCATAAAGCATATACACGGTCATGTCTTTTTCATAAAGCTCGATGGCCCGTTCTTTGGAAAGCGGGAGCATATCATTGTCGGTGTAGCCATAAGCATCGCGGGCGGCAAGGCTTATGGCGGGGTCGGGCATGGGATAACCATCAGGCTTGGCGACTGGAGGCTCCGGCGTCTCCAGCGCATGGCTCATTTCCTCATGGCCGATGGGGGGCACGGCTTCCTCCATCTTATTGGGGGCAGCTTGCCCCGGCTCTGCGGGAGTAACCTGTTCCTGCGTTTTTTCACGCTCCTTTTTCAGCACGGCAAGGCTTTTGTCAATGTCCTCTATCAGCCCGGAAGCAGTCTTATTGATAGTTTCAAGGGAGGCCCGCAGCTCCGGCAGCTCCTTGTCCTTGCTCCAGGCGGCGATATATCCGAAGCTGTTGGCGGCGGTCTGGACGCCGTAATACTGGCAGACGGCATAGGAAACGCTTTCGGCTTCCACTTCCTCGGTGCGCCTGCTTTTGGGTTTGAGCGGCTCGGCGTTCTCATTACTCTGTGCAGCGTCAAGCTGCCCAAGGGAATTATCATGGAGCTTGGCATGAGCGATTTCGTGTATAACCGCCGATATGGTCTGCACTTCGCTCATGCCATCGCGGATAGCAATGCGTTTGTCGTTCTGACTGAAATATCCGTCCATATCGGCTTTCATCTCTTCAAAAGCAATCGGCACGGGCGACGCCTGTTTGAGTACCTCTATGAAAAGCTCATACTGCTTTACATCGCCGGTCAGGTCGTCTGCAAGCTGGGGCAGAGGCCGCCCCTCGGTCTGTGATACATCGAAAACGGATACCACCTTATACAGCGGGATTTTGATTTCCACTTCCTCAATAATGATCTTGCCATCCCTGTCCAACATCGGCGCTTTGGTTTCCGGGTCGAGCTTTTCCATTTCCTTTTTTACCTTATAGGGCGTGGGCGCTATGATTTTGATGCCCTTTTCGCCGCGCTTGACATTGCGGCCAAACTGATCCCGCCATTTATTGAAGCCCGCCACCATTGTAGCGTTGGGTTTCTGCATAGCAATGAGTATGGTGTTATTCAAGGAATAACGGTGGAAACGGGACATGGTGCGCAGATATTCCATATACCTGTCACTGCTGAACAAGTCTTTGATGCCCTGCTCCAGACTGTCGGTGATTTCCTTTATCCGGTCTTTGGATTTGCTGTTTTCAGGCATTTGTTTTGCTCCTTTCATGGGTTATTGGTTCTAAAAAAGCAAGGCCCCCACACAGGAAGGTATTCACCTATGCAGGGGCGCTTCCGTATTTAATTTCTGGAACGTATGCCTTTTCCAGGCGGCTT
>JBAYYO010000027.1:0-13488 GCA_041672985.1 Syntrophomonas sp.
CAAATGATGTTACAATTAGTACCTGGCCGTGGTTATCATGCTGTAAATAGTCCTGTAAAACCTGTAGACTCTCTTCTGTTTTCCTCATTTTACGGCCAGATTTGCCCAACCAACCCGGATTTTTAATAATTACGACCCGGCTTAATGCAAACAGGGGACTAAATTCCAAGGTCTGCCCCAATTCCAGGGCACCCATCTCATCAGCATCTACGGGTACCACTTCCGGCTCCTCACCCATTGCTTCCCTTACTCCGGTAACAATGTCCTTAATCTTCCGATCTATCAGATAGCTTTCTTGTCCCCACAAATAATGAACAATACTTTCGGTCATCATATGGCTCCTTTACGAACTTTTATGGGAGAGTTCTACTTCATCCCATGTTTCATCAAGTGTTAGTAAAAATGCTCTTAGTCATGTTAATCTTTTTTATTCCATTATACCCTATGTATGCATGCAAGCATGCAAAAACTCAAGACAGCAAGATAGATAGACAGACATAACCCCGCGTGTGCCCTTGTTATGATTACCACTTAAGCCAGGCCCCTATTCTTTGGAATAAATTGCCTCTTTTAAAAACCATGTAAGCGTTATAATTGGGGCTGGTTTGCAGGCTTTGCCACAGCCGGGCCAAAAAAAGCAAAGCCAGGATTCCTGACAGAAATTCTGAGACCGAGAATGCTAACCATACTCCATTCAATTCCCAGTATCGAGGCAGGATAAGCACGGCTGGCAGGAAAAATCCCAGCTGACGTATAAGAGATAGCCACATGGCAGTCATTCCCCTGCCTGCGGCCTGGAGCACGCTGCCTAGAATGATAATAGGTCCCATGAAGGGCAGCCACACGGTAGCCAGGCGCATACAAGTAACCCCGGCGGCAATAAGCTCATTATCCCCTGTAAAACGTTCCATTAACCAGATGGAATGAAACTGCATGGCGAACCAGCCTATAAATACAAAAATTAATGAGCCCACCGCGGCTTTGATTATCGTCTCCTTGACCCGTTCATAGTTTCCGGCTCCATAAGCAAATCCTATTATAGGCATGGCCCCCTGCGCTAAACCATAAATAGGCATATAGAAAAGAGACCGTATCCTGACAAAAATCCCCATGACTGCGACTGCCGCACTGCCAAATCCCAACAGAATTTTATTAAAGAACACCAGTAGAGCCACACTAATCAGTTCCATGAGGAGCGTAGGTACGCCCACTTTATAGATTCCGATTATAATTGTGATATCAGGCCTGAAGTTCCGTTTGGTCCAGGATAGGAAGACACGCTTTTTATACATCGCCAGGAGGGCCATCACTGAGCAGGCTATCTGGGCTATAACCGTTGCCCAGGCTGCTCCACGCAAACCCATCCCCTGCACCGGTCCCAGGCCAAATATTAGCACCGGATCCAAAACTACATTGAGGATAATTCCCAACAGAGCAGTCAGCATAGGCAATACTGTATTACCCTCTCCCTGGAGAATATGACCTGAAATCATGGGAACAAAGGTGAATAGACAACCCAGCAGTATGATACTCAGATATTCTCGAGTCAATGCCAACAATTCCGTAGTACAGCCAAACAGCAGCAATAAGTAATCAATATTAACCAGCCCCAACCAGGAAAAAAATATGCCGTAAATTATACATATAGTCAGACCATGCCAGGCTACGTTGTCTGCAGCGGCGAAATCCTTTCTTCCCAGCGTTCTGGAGAGAAGCGAGGTTATACCTACCCCTGTAGCTGATCCAAGCGAAACCAGGAGAATCTCTATAGGTACACTTAAGGTAAGGGCGGCCAGAGCTGAAGTGCCCAGCCTGGCTACAAATAAGGTGTCGATCAAACTGAACAGGGAATATAAAATCATGCCCGTTATGGCAGGCAAAGACAGCCTTAACATAAGGCGTCCGACCCTTTCATCATATAAAAGCGTTTTGTTTCTATTCATCGTGCCCTCCTTCCTAAAGTTATGTAGGCAAGGAGGTGATTAGTATCCCCTTCAATATTGATTAACCCATGAAATGGAGACGTCATATTCAGTGAAAAATACTGCCGCTTTGCGTATTATCCCTGAAAATTTCATTACCATAGTCTTGGAGGTATGCTCATAGCTAACTAAATCCAGCTACCTCGTACTGTATTCTACAATTTTTCCGGTTTGAAGGCAGCCAGGACACCCATATTGGAGAGATCACGGCTATAACTTTCGAAAATGATATCGGCGTTTGTGACAGTTTGAGCGATCATTCCCCGGCTGCTTACGGCAGCACTGCGTATTCCTTCTTTGGCGCCAATGGAATCTTCCTTATTTGAATTAGGAAAGCCTGAAAGCGGATAATCTGCACTACGCGGTTTTTTAGAGCGGTTAAAAATAGGAGGATTTTCTGTTTCATAAAAGGAAATACCGGTATGCAGGATATGATACAATCCCATGCCTCTGTAAGAGTACCACTCATCCATATTGTTACATACCTCGAATTCAGCGGGAAGGCTTCCCTTTCTGAAGCCTTCAATCACTGCAAGCAGCACTTTTTTCTTCGAATTGAGAGCTTTGTCCATCAAACAACGGATGTCCTGGACATGCTGAGGTTGCCCGATTGTTGAGTAAACAGGAAGGGTCTCTGCGAAAATGTCTGCCATATAAAGTTTGCCATGATGGTAGTTTAATCCCCTGAAAGCATATCCTTCTTTGGCCACTACAACATAATCCGGGAAATAATCGATAAAATCTGGATGAAGGTTAGGATGTGTTTCCAAGACCTTGGTTTTTGCTATAACATGTTTAATTTGCGGATGAGAACTTAAGACTTCTTCATCTTCTACTGAGGCTCCAGAGATCCCTGCCATGGCAAAGCCCCAGGGCGAGGATTCAAGGATCCCTTTGGTTTCGGGCTGGGTGATAAATCCTTTTAAAGGCACGTATTCTGAAGTGGCAACAATCAGTGGTTCAAAACTGTTCCGGGCTGAAAACTCAAATATATCATCGAGAATCTTCTTCTGCCTTTGCCGGCTTTTTGTTCTTTCTTCAGGAAAGAACATCTCCATGAAATAAGGTTGTACATATGTAAGTAGCATCCAATCAGGGTTGTGCATATTCACAACTGCCTGAGCCGCTCCCGACACCCAATTAATTCCTTCATCGCTGATGTCGCCGGGATAGGAGTAGTTTTTTGCCAATGCTCTAATATCGGCAAAACTATCACCCTTCGTCTCTATTTGTTTTCCTGTTTTCATATCAATTAGTGATTGCCAATTTCCTGCGTCGATGATTCCCAACATAAGCCTGATCCTCCTTATCCGGTATAACTTAAGTGTTCATCTCTGGGTATTACGGCTATCTTACTAGATAGTTAAACAACAATAAGAATCTCACTTCTTAGAAATAGCAGATGATAAAATGTTTTTTATAAGATTTCCAGGTTTATATTTGATTATACATAAAATTATTATTATATGCTAAAAACAACAAAATTAGCCATAATTAATATATCTCTAAACAAACAGCAGGATTTTACAATATAGTTCACGAAGTAACAAAAAAACAATTTCCATCTTCGAGTTTGAGAGCCTACGGCAGCAACTATGGCGATCAAACCGATAGGGTTCAAGTGGAAACGCTGGGGCCTCCCGTTGCGGAAAGAAGATTAACCATGCTATTCGTTTGCGCGACGGTCTGCTCTTTAGCAAACCGTCTTTTTTTATTATTCAAGGATATGTAAGAGAAACACGATTGAACCGACTCTTTAATACATTGACAAAAAAACAATATGCATTTTAGCAACTGCTAAAATAATATTTAATCATTTAAACTGACCCACGGACGATAAATAACAGGCAGAATCAGGTTGTAATGAAGCCTGTCAAAATAGATTAAGAATAATTGAGGAGGAGAAAAAAATGAGGTTTACAGGCATTAAGAAAGTTACTGCTGTATTACTGATGCTTCTACTGGCAATTATGTTCACAGGGTGCTCATCTTCCAAGACAAATGAGCCAGTCGACAATCAGGCCAATACTCAACAAAGTTCAACATTTACTGTAACGGATCAAGCCGGACGCCAGGTGGAAATTCCTGCCAATGTGGACAGCGTGGCCATGACCTGGGGTCCAGCGGCAAACTTCGTGCTGGCTTTGGGTAAAGGTAATATAGTCACCGGAATTAACTATACCTCTGATTTTGCAGCCAAGGTTGCCCCCAATCTAGCTAATGTTGGAACTGTAGGTAAAGGCAAACCAGATATGGAGGCCCTTGCCAAATCGAAGCCTGATGTTTTCATCCATAAAGCCAATGACACCCAAACATTAGATGCCGTACAAAAATTGGGAATTGCAGCGGTAGGGATCTATTCGGAAGACCCGGAAGATATGATAATAGCCACAGAGCTGGTGGGGAAGGTGCTGGGAGCGGAAGACAAAGCTACCCAGTTGATAAACTTCTACAATGAAAAAAATGCATTTGCAAAGAACCTTATTAAAGATATACCGGCCAATGAAAGAAAAACTGCCATAGTAATGGGCAGTGATTTAGGCAAAGTGGCTAATGGCACGATGATCCAGTCCTATCTTATTGAGACTGCCGGTGGAATCAACATGGCGAAAGACATTGAGTCCAAGGAAACCTGGCCAACGGTGGGAACGGAGCGAATCTTTTCCTGGAATCCTGATTATATTTTCTGCGCAACCAGCAACCAAGCAACCTATAAAATTAAAGAATTGAAAATGGATGCAAGTTTTGCCAATCTAGCAGCCGTTAAGAACAACAGGATTGCGCTAATTCCAAGCACCCAGGATCTTTGGGATTTCCCGGGAGTACAATCTGCACTCGGTACACTGTGGATGCTGAATCAAATGTACCCTGAAAAGTACACTGAGGAAGACTTAATCAAAGATGTAGATGCATTCTATAATATGGCCTATGGGATGAATTTTGACAGGCAATGGCTCGGTTATTAATTTGAGGTTTAGCTTTATATAGTTCAGCGGAAAGTGTAAGCATGCAAAAAATATGGCAAATATGGTCGGTTAACATATTATTACTAGTTGCTTTACTCATCTGTATGGTTTGGAGTATATGTGCAGGCAAGTACCCGGTTACTCCCTTAGAAAGCCTGCAAATCATTCAAAAAAATATATTCGGTGTGGCAGGTTCTTATGATCTTATGGCCGAGAGTGTAGTAATGGGCTTGCGTTTGCCGCGTATTCTTGCGGCAGTGATTATTGGGGCAGCCCTTTCCATGTCGGGTGCGACCTACCAGGGGATATTTAAAAATCCTCTGGTATCTCCAGACTTTTTGGGGGTCTCTGCTGGAGCCTGCATGGGGGCGGCTATTGCTATTTTAATGGCACTTCCATCAACCGGCATCCAGTTGTTTGCCTTTGGCGGGGGATTATTAGCTGTGGGGCTTACTGTAATTATTCCTCGCCTGCTCAGAAGCGACTCCAATATCATGCTGGTACTTTCCGGAATTATTGTAGGAGGCCTCATGTCCTCACTTTTGGGTTTGCTTAAATATATTGCTGACCCGGAAACAGAACTGGCTACAATTGTATATTGGCAAATGGGCAGTCTTTCTTACGTGAGCATACCTTCACTGGTCAGTGTCCTTCCTGCCATCATAGTCAGTGCCATTGTGGTTTTAAGCATGTCCTGGTGGATAGATATTATTTCCCTGGGTGAAAAGGAAGCGCAGACTCTGGGGGCAAATGTCAGCAGAATCCGCAACATTTCCATTATATGTTCAACCCTTCTAACTGCCAGTTCGGTATGTGTAGCCGGGACGATTGGCTGGGTTGGGCTGGTTATTCCTCACTTTGCCCGCATGATTGTGGGACCGGAAAACACCAAGCTGCTGCCAGCAGCGGCCCTGGTGGGGGCAATATTTTTATTGATGGTAGATACAGCAGCACGCACCATAGGAACTGCAGAATTGCCCCTGAGTATTCTGACCGGTATTATCGGTGCTCCTTTCTACGCTTGGCTGCTATACAAGCGAAGGATGAAATTACATTGATTTATGATATTAAAAATCTCTACTTTGCTTATCCGGATGTCAGGAAATGTGTTCTCGATAATGTCTCGTTGTCCTTGGATGAAGGTATAATCCTTTCTATCTTAGGTCCCAACGGTGCTGGAAAAAGCACTCTGCTGAACTGTATGGCCGGGTTGCTGAAACCAGATAGCGGGGAGATTAATCTTTGCGGCCAAAAATTAAACAATATGAGTTTTCGGGAAATTGCTCAGATTATGAGTTATGTGCAGCAAACCCATACCCCTGCTTTCTCCTATTCTGTTTTGCATTTCGTGACAATGGGCCGAGCACCCAAGATTGGGGTATTTCAAAGGCCTAAAGAAGCAGATAGACAGGCAGCCTGGGATGCTTTGGAGACGCTGGGTATTTCTCATCTGGCCAACAAGCCTTACACAGAAATAAGCGGCGGTGAAAGGCAGCAGGCGACCATTGCCCGCGCCATTGTACAAGAACCCAAAGTTATTCTTTTCGATGAGCCTACTGCTCATTTGGATTATGGAAATCAACTGCGGGTTTTGAACATAATCAAGGATATGGCCGATCGAGGTTACTCTGTTGTAATGACAACCCATAATCCGGACCACGCCCTGCTGCTGGGCGGTACGGTAGCGATCCTGGACAGGGATGGTCAAATAGATGCGGGAAGATCTGATCAAATAATAACCGAGGAACGGTTGCAACGGGTTTATAATACCAAGCTTTTTCTATTGCCGGTTCCTGAATTATCTCGAGTTGCCTGTATTCCTCCAAGCTTGAGGAAAGGTAATTAATAACAGCTGGACAAAAGATGAACACGCAGTCATTTGCCAAGGCCAGCTTTAAATAAGTGCAATTATTTGCAAAATGATGGCCTGATTGTAAAATTGAGCTTTTATCAAAGGAGTTGACAGGAATGAAATGCAATTATTGTGAATTTCGCTGCGAGCTCTCAAAAGGCAAGGGTAAATGTCACATGTACGAAGAAATAGATGGCAAAATCCTGGAGAAATATCCCAACGAATGGACCC
Source organism: Syntrophomonas sp. (assembly GCA_041672985.1). Taxonomy (GTDB): domain Bacteria; phylum Bacillota; class Syntrophomonadia; order Syntrophomonadales; family Syntrophomonadaceae; genus PHAA01. Next base: position 7,032 of record JBAYYO010000027.1, read on the forward strand.
GTTGCGATACAGTGGATGTAGAACAAATCCCACTTTTTCACATTTACCCCAATAGCCGGTTTTTGCAACTAGGGGGATTCAATTGTAATGCAAGCTGTGCTTACTGTATCAATTCCAGTATGGCAATCAATCCTCAAGAAGTCTTTACCAACAAACTGACTCCAGTCCAAATTGCAGATAGAGCAACCACTCTGGGTTGTATAGGTATACATTTTGGAATAAATGAAGTTACCGTGAACCTGCCCTCTGCCTTGGCTCTAGCCAGAGAGGCCAAAACAAGAGGTCTGGCGGTAGGATGTTCCAGCAATGGATATTTTACGCCTGAAGCAGCTGAAATGATGGCCGGAGCCTTTGACTTTTTCAACATCAGCCTGAAGTCCATATCGGACCAATTTTATCAGGAATATACCGGCCTCAGGTCAGCGGCGGTGGTAATGCGAAATATTGAGTATTTGGCAGCACGGGCACACTTGGAAGTCACTACCCCGATAGTGCAGGACCAGAACGAAGACGAAATCCCGGCCATAGTAGAATATTTATCGGGAATCGATCCGGAAATTGCCTGGCATGTATTCCGTTTGATACCCAGGCATCAAATGTCAACGGCAACACCCCCTAATGTGGAGAAGCTCGCCAAAATGATAGAGAGCACCCGGAGGAAACTCCCCTTCATTTATTTCGGCAATTTTATTGGTTCAACCTGGGTAGATACAATTTGTCCGCAGTGCGGCGAAATTTTGATTGAGCGCTTATGTGTCAGTGCCTGCGGTGCTAAATTCATCAAACAGTATCTGCAGAGCCCAAACTGTCCCCAATGCGGCCGGGCTATCCCCGTAAGATACCCGGAGCCGGGAAATATTGCTTTAAATACTTTGGGTCAGGATCCCCGGGATAAAAAAGAAACAACCTATACTCGGTAAATTATTTAAGGGAGGAATTCACGATGAATAATATAATACTTACCGAAACCATTAACCAGCTCAGAGACATTTTGGGAGAAAGTATGGAACAATTAACGGTTGAACGGGCGGTCATAGGTTTATTTTTCACGGGAGTAAAATTAAGTAACGGTCATGGAGGACTATGCTTTACACCTATAAAAGAAATCCCGGAGGCGGTTTGCTGTCCCAGCTCGGCCAAAGCCATGCCCCTTTCCGGCAAGCTAGCCGCCAGAAATGTTAACGCATATCTTGAGGATATTTTCAAAGACAATATATTGAAAAAGGCCCTGGGTATAGCCACATTGAATGCCTTGAGCGCCACATGTTGGGATATTATGAAGGAAAAAAGCTATGCGATAGAATTGGGAAAAAATACATTTGATACCATTGAGATTGACCCTGCCAAAAAAACTGTGGTGGTTGGGGCGCTGGTTCCAATTATCAGAAAATTAGTCGCGACCAATGCCGATTTTCATATCTTAGAGATGGATGCATCTACCCTGAAACCCAATGAAATGCCGTATTTTGCTGAGGCCAACCGAGCCCCGGAGTTTGTCCCGGACGCCGATTTACTGGTTATAACCGGTACAACTATTATCAACGATACCCTGCCGGAATTGCTGGCCATGGCTAAACCGGGAGCACAGATTGTCGTAACCGGCCCTACCGTAAGTATGCTGCCGGATGCATTCTTTACCCGGGGCGTAACATCATTAGGGGGGATCTTGGTAACAAACCCTGATGAGATATTAGATATTATCAGTGAGGGCGGATCGGGCTATCACTTTTTTGGGAAATCGGCTGAGATGCTGATCATTAATAAACAAGACTAATTGTCTGGGAAAGGTTGATTTATTAAGATGAAAACTAAAGAGATACATACCAAGGAATTCTGGGATGCCAGATCTGAACTCTGGGTCAAAGACTTTAACTGTAAAAGCTCGCGGCAGGAAAATGAAGACCGCTACCAATACACCGATGATTTTCTGGTTGCTCAGGGTTTATATAACGGCAATTCAGAAATCCTGGATATAGGCTGCGGGCCGGGCATGTTCACAGCCCGGTTTGCAGAAAAGGCCCGATCCGTCACGGGTCTGGATATATCCGGAAAAATGGTTGAATATGCCAGGCAAAACACAGAACAAAGCGGTTTGAATAATGTAAGCTTTATCAATATCCCCTGGGAGGATATTGATTTAAAATACTATGGTATGGAAAAAGCCTATGATCTGGTTTTTGCATCCCTTTGCCCCGGGATCAGCGGAGAGGAAAACTTATTGAAAATGTCCCTTGCCAGCTGGGGCTGGTGTTTTACCTGCTCCTTTGCCCGTAAAGTCAGCAGCTTGAAAAATAACGTTTATCAGCACATCCTAGGGGTCCCCTTTGATTCGGAATGGGGAAAAAACTCCATAAGCAAGTCCGTTGACTGTCTATTGACGGCCGGTTACTACCCCTATATAACTTATTATGATACCAGCGCGCAGCTGGAGTGGCAGGTAAATGAAAAGACCGCCGCCCATTTCGCTGGACATCTGGGCCCCCTCAGTAAGGAAAGAGAGAACATTGACAAATATACAACCGAAGTGTTGAACTACCTGAAAAACATTGCAGTTAACGACATTATTCTCGATGATACCCAGGCCAGGATAGCTTTTCTCTATTGGCAAACTGCATAAAGAAGCAAAATCATTTGTATTGGGAGCTGAAGTGTCCAGCCTGGCTACAAATAAGGTGTCGATCAAACTGAACAGGGAATATAGAATCATGCCCGTTATAGCAGGCAAAGACAGCCTTAACATAAGGCGTCCGACCCTTTCATCATATAAAAGCGTTTTGTTTCTATTCATCGCGCCCTCCTTCCTAACGTTATGTAGGCAAGAAGGTGATTAGTATCCCATTTGCGGCTCGGTTTTACTGCCTGTAATTGTTGTGCTAATCCTAAAATTTTCTCCATTACTGCGTACTATTACCGCACCATCCCGATCGGTACGCATAACCTTAACGCCTTCCTCAGTCAGCGTTTCAAGAACCGAACCATGCGGATGACCAAAAGGATTATCAGCAGCTACGGAAATGACTGCATAACGGGGCTGCAGGCTTTTATAAAAGTCTGGATACAGCGAACCTTTGCTGCCATGGTGGGGAACCTTGACAATGACAAACGGCGGTTTTACCTTCTCTAAAATCAGGGGCATAATTGGGGCGGTAATATCACCAGTCAAGAGTGCTGAAAATCTTTGATAACTGACCTGCAATACCACCGATTCCTGGTTGAAATTATCGCCGTTGTATGCTTCCCATTGTGGATGGAGAACTTTTATTATCAGACCATCCTCCAGATTAATAATCTGGCCCACTCCGAGAGCGATTACAGAAATATTCTCCCGGGCAGCGATACCTTTCAGGTTCTGATATTCCTTACATGCGGCAATGCTGGCCGGCAATCCCAGACATTTTACAGGAATCTGTTCAGCCACACTTTCCAACCCTTTTATGTGATCAATATCCGGATGGGTGCTTATAAGCATGTCGATGTGTCGAAGGCCGCGATGATGCAGGTAAGGCAGAAGTTTTCTGGCACCTACATCATAAAATTGACTCCCCCCTCCATCAACCAAAATAAATTTCCCCTGGGGAGTTTTTAGAAGCATGGCATCTCCCTGACCAACATCTATAAAAACCACTTCCAGGTCACCGCGATTATAGCAACTGGGCGGCAGCAAGAGGGTGATTATAAAGGTCAGCAGCAAAGCCACTGCCGGTATAAAAAACTTTCTCTGCGCAGTTATTTGCAGGGACCGTGCAGCCAAGCCTAAAGCTGCATAATATAGGATGATCATTCCTACCGCCGGGGTAGCCACCCACACATAAGCTCCGGGCACCATTTTCATCCACTGGACTACAAATAATATCATCTCTATAAACATACCAACTGGATAAAGAAACAAGGTGGCCAGTGAAGGAAGGACAGAAGACAATAAGAAAGCTATAAACCCCAGGATAACAACACCTCCAGAAAGGTAGGTAATCAAAATGTTGGTGAGTATAGAAATCGGTGTGAATAAATTAAAGTGATAGGCTACCAGGGGAAGAACGGCCAGTTCCGTGCAGATAGGAATCAGTAACATATCCCATCCCAGGCCCTTGTAGGGCAGTTTTTCTCTAAAAAGGGGAAATAGATAAACCAGTCCCGCAGTTGCCAGTATGGTAAGCTGGAAACTCAAGTCAAATAAAGAGGCGGGATTGATAAGCAGGATGACCAGTCCGGAAATAGCCAGGGCATTAAGCAAACTATTTTCTCGCCCGCTCAAATAGGCGAGGAGCCCCAATATGCCCATTAAAACCGCACGAATAACCGGGGGAGGCCAGGCCACCATAGTTCCATAAATCAACAAAACAAAGACGCCCGTTAAAAATTTACCCCGAATTGAAAATCTCGCTAAAGAGCACAACCAATTTATCAAAACCAATATGAATCCCACATGCAGTCCACCCACGGAAAAAAGATGCACAATTCCGGTCTTTTGAAAATCATCATATTGTTCATCTTCCATACCGGCCCGGCCGCCCATCAGCATGCCCAGCAAGATAGATGCTTCCCGGGGAGATAAAACCTCCCGGGTAAGCCTTTCAGCCCGTTGACGAAAGCTATCCACCCATTGCAGAGGTCCTTCCGCCGGAGATATGAGGCTGGCTTGAGCAGCTTTTTTAACTGTCAGGTTATAATATATACCCTGACGAGCCAGATAGGCAGGGTAATCAAATTCACCGGGGTTACCAGGCTTAGGGGGAGTTTTCAAATTCCCCTGCAGTTTTACGACATCCCCCCGGTTGAAATGCGATTGGAAAAGGCACACCACCCTGATTTTCTTCCGGTAAGGCGATGATGACTCCACTTGCAGGGTAAATCTCGTATTTTCCCCGTCATAATAAGGTATATCGTGCACTTTTCCTATTAATTGGGCTGCATTTTGGGATGCAAGCTCAGTGGGGAGCTGGGGAGCGAAAAGGCTATAATAGACCATTCCGCCTGCGATGATGGTAATGATGAATAAAATATGGGGGCGACAATCCTGATAAAATCCAGCTGCCAGCAGCATTAATATTACCGCGAGCAGTAATAACAGCCAGGACTTATTGTAGGCCAGGCAGATCCCGCCGGCAAAACTCAGAAAAACCAGGGGCCAGGATTTCATCATAATTATCTACCTGACCGTTATCATGTCTTTGAGGTCTGCATACTTCTTGTCGCCAATACCACTGACCTCATTTAAACCCTCTATACTGGTGAATTTTCCATGAGTGCTGCGATAATCGACAATTCTTTGGGCCAGGGTTGGTCCAATGCCAGGTAATTTATCATCCAATTCCTGGGCGGTCGCTGTGTTAATGTTAACCTTTCCGGTCTTGCCGGTGCCTGATAATGTATTTCCGGATATCAGCACCCCACTGTCAATATCTGTTGGGCTCTCCTCTCCCGGCAAAGGCACTATTATCGCCAGACCGTCTTCTAATTTCTGGGCCATGTTTATATTTTTCAGATTGGCATCAGGCAGGGCTTGAGCCATATTGATAGCTTCATACACTCGTGCATCCGGCTGTAACCGGTATACTCCCGGATTGACCACCGCCCCGGTCACATAGACCTGGATGACTTCTTCCTGTTTCTGTTCAAGATCTTTCTCGCCCCCGGCTTGCTCTACAATTATTTCTTCAGGGGTATTCTCTCTATTTCTCATCTCAGCATATTTCATACCTATGAAAAACGCCAGTATGAGAGCTAGTACTGCTGCAGCATAAATATAACGTTTCTCCAAATTCAACAAAATAATCACCACCATCTTCTATTATTTCGTTATATTACTTAATATCCCTTTTTTTATCAATTGCGATTTGGCAGAGGTGGTGTTTACAGGCTGGCAAATCGTGACTGGTCCGGCAGGCCTTTTCTTATCATAATTTGTTGACTTTACCAGGTAATTATCTTATAATTGCTAATGTCAATTGAAGAAAAAAATAAGCAATGAACCGGAGTAGTAAGCAATTCCAAGACAGAGAGTCGCCGCTTGGTGCAAGGTGACAGCAATATTGCCGAACTCGCCGGGGAGTATCACAGGTGAATAGAGTAGCTTGTGACGGGTAACCGTTATAATTACGAGCGGACAAAGCGTGGGGCTATGGCGAAGTTGGGATCGCGCTTGAATGGCATTCAAGAGGCCGTGGGTTCGAATCCCACTAGCTCCACCATTTTTATATTTGTCAATCAGGGTGGTACCACGGGAAAATTACTCTCGTCCCTATCAGGGGATGGGAGTTTTATTTTTTTCTGAATCAAATATAAGGAGGCTAACATGGAAAACAGTTATAATTTCAAATCGATTGAGCCTAAATGGCAAAAGTTCTGGGAAGAGAGCCAACTTTTTAAAGTTTCCGCAGAACCTGACCGGCCCAAGTACTATAATTTGGAAATGTTTCCCTACCCCTCCGGTAATCTGCACATGGGACATGTCCGTAAT
>JBAYYO010000028.1:0-13106 GCA_041672985.1 Syntrophomonas sp.
ACTGTGGTTTCTGATACTACATCGGCAGCACACCTCTGTATGGCCAGCGAAACAATGTTCCTCGCCCTTTTATCAGACTCTTCCTTGGCCTCATTTTCGAGGGTTCTGATCATTACTGCCGTTTCCTGCCTAATTTGTTGTTCAACATTATAAAGCAGTAACTCTTTGGCACCCTCAGTAGTCAAACCTGACAGACGTTCTAATTCCTTCAACTGTCGCGTAAGAATCATCTGTATATCCTGTTGAGTCTTGTCAATTTCTTTCTCTTTTTCCTGAAGGTTCTGTTCCTTCTTTTCTATATTATCTGTTTTCTTATCAACCAGTTCCTCTTTTTGCAGTACCCTTCTTTCCATGCGATCCAGGTCTCTGCGTCTTTCTCTTAGGTCTTTTTCTACTTCCTGGCGATTCTGATGAATCTCATCTTTGGCTTCCAACAATAATTCTTTTTTCTTAGCTTCGGCTTCTTTGGTGGCCTCCTCAATAGTTCGAGCAGCTTCCTGCTCAGCCGTACCCAACTTGCGCTCCGCAATGCTTTTACGGATGAAATAACCACCTGCCAAACCTGCCAATAAAGCCGAAACCACTAAAATTAAAACCTGTATTGTGTCTATCTCTTTCACCTCCCTAATAAAAATATCCGCATTCTAAAAGCCCTTAATTAGAAAAGCCGAGTATAAACTCGGCTTAAAAAACTATCTCACTATCTGCAGTTATCACCTATAAGCTCATCAATCCCACCGCCTTACTCAGAAAATAGATAACTATCTTCTGCTGAGCACCATGATAACCTTTTTCTTAACCAAAGAAACCTACCCAAACAGTCTATATCTAATCAAAAACAAGCCTATAATTCTAACTGCTTCCTCAGCAGTCTACAGCTCATCAATACACGTTATGAAAAAAATATATATGTCAAAAGTATCTATATGGCTAAGTGTTTAAGCGAGACATCTTTTCAGAGCCTTATTAAGATTTTAGTCAGTTTACCGAATAGTGTCAAGCTTCATTCTCGGTGGAGCTACCATTCTTAGCATTTATCTTGGCCTTTATTCCATCAACACATGTTTTATATATTTCTGGATTGTTTTTCAAAAACTCCTTGGCATTCTCACGCCCCTGACCCATTCTCTCACCTTCAAACGAATACCAGGAACCACTCTTCTGTATGATCTCAAGGTCAGTGGCCATGTCCAGAACATCCCCTTCTTTGGATATACCAAAGCCGTACATTATATCGAATTCTACTGATTTGAAGGGCGGAGCCACCTTATTCTTGACTACTTTCACCTTGGTACGGCTGCCTACCTGTTCGGTTCCCTGTTTAATAGGCTCACCTTTTTTTACTTCCAAACGCAATGATGAATAGAATTTCAGCGCCCTTCCCCCGGTAGTGGTTTCAGGATTGCCATACACTATCCCTATTTTCTGCCGTATCTGATTAATAAAAATCACAATTGAATTGGATTTGCTTATGTGGCCGGTGAGCTTTCTCAAGGCCTGGGACATGAGCCGTGCCTGCAGTCCCACATGACTATCTCCCATTTCTCCCTCAATTTCAGCCCTGGGCACTAACGCCGCCACCGAGTCGATTACAACTACATCTATAGCTGAGCTCCTTACCAGGGCCTCCGTTATTTCCAAAGCCTGTTCACCGTTATCAGGTTGGGAGACCAAAAGATTATTAATATCCACCCCCAACCTTTTGGCATATTGTGGATCTAGAGCATGCTCAGCATCAACAAAGGCTGCCATGCCGCCCTCCTTTTGGGCCTGGGCTATGGCATGGAGCGCGACGGTGGTTTTACCGGAAGATTCCGGACCAAATATTTCAACAACCCGTCCCCGCGGTAATCCCCCTACTCCTAAAGCCATATCCAAAGATATACAACCGGTCGAAATAACCTCTACATTCATAGTTGCATTTTCACCCAGTTTCATTATGGAACCCTTGCCAAACTGCTTCTCTATTGCCTTGATAGTATTATTAAGAGCAGCTGCCTTATCCTGGTTTATCTCTCTTTCATCCACGCTTTCTCCCCCTCAAACATTTGTTCGGTTTATACGATTATAAGTCAGCCTAAGGTTCTCTGTCAATACATATTTATCCGTTTAGGGTAAATGTATCCAGTATAGAATACACTGGTCCACCCGGATTCAGGCTGCTCATCATTAAATTAAATGTCTCCACCTTAAATGCAGTAAGTTTTCCCTTTACCTTCATTTGTCCCGCTATTTTTTGCAGCGCCGGTAAATTGGTATCAGAGCGCACCCTCCCCAGGGTCAGATGGAAACGATGTTCTCTTTCCTCCTCAAACCCCAATGAGGATAAGTAAGCGTCTACTCTCTCGGCCAGAAATTCTGCTTTTTCCAGCTCCCCTTTAATCCCCAGCCATATGACCCTCGGTCTATTCCGGTTAGGGAAATATCCCAAACCACCTGAGGAAAGATTAAATGCCGGTGCAGAATCAGCCACCCGCGTCAAATTCTCTTTCAGAATGGGAAGGTCCGATATGTTTACCTCGCCCAGAAATTTGAGAGTCAGGTGATAGTTTTGATATTCGACCCACCTAATATCAGGTCTGCTGGCGCCTAATTCATTCCTGACCATACGTGCATGCTGTTTTACGCTGTCTGGAACCGGGATAGCTACAAACATTCTCATAAAATATTCCTCCCCTCGGATCATTATTAATACTCCAGATGTCTCCTCAGTAAATCCAAGGCAGATTTAGCAGATAAAATTCTGATAAAGTCTCTTCCATTGCCAATCTTTAATTCTCTAACCTCACACCCACCTTCAAAAGCTAAGGCTATATATACAAGCCCCACCGGTTTCTCATTGCTTCCTCCATCAGGACCGGCAATGCCCGTAATAGAAAGTGCAAAATCAGTGCCCGCAGATTGGCGTAGCCCCTCGGCCATCTCCCGAGCAGTCTCCGGGCTGACTGCTCCGTATCCAAGCAGGGTTTCCTCTTTAACTCCCAACCAAAGCTGCTTGGCCGCATTACTATAGGATATAACTCCGCCCCAGAAATAGGCCGAACTACCCGGGCTATCAGTAATTATCTTGCTCAATAGCCCTCCCGTACAAGATTCAGCTACCGCCAGATGGCTGCCCCGCTCCATAAGTAATCGGGCTGTTTTAGATACCAGGGTTTCGTCGTCATAAGCAAAGACATTTCGCCCCATTTTCTCAACCATTTGGGCCGTGAGATCATTCAATAGGTCCAGGCTTGAATGCGCCCCGGTATCCTCGATGGCCAGGCAAATGTGAACCTCACCATCGGCGGCCAGCAAAGCTATGGAGCAACCTTCCGAGCAATTCATCAACTCTCCCAGTCTCTCCTCCACCTGTGATTCACCCAACCCCAGAATTTTAATATTTCTTCTTATTACTTTAGGCATATCATATCCAAAATCCTTTTTCAGCAGCGGCTCAACCTCATCCAAGTACATATTGGTCATTTCCCGGGGTGGACCCGGTAGTAATATTAAAACCTTCCCATTTTTGCATAAATACATACCAGGAGCGGTCCCCCGAGCATTTTTAAGTACTTGAGCATCCACTGGAAACATAGCCTGCCTCAGGTTTATGTCGGGCATCGGCCGGTTGCGGCTCGCAAAATAGTGACGCAATTCCTGCTCCTCTTCGGTTCGGAGTTCAAGTCTGCAGTCCATGATTTCGCAGGCCACTATCTTGGTTAGATCATCAAAGGTAGGTCCTAAACCCCCCGTACTTATGATCACATCCGCTGATTCAATCCCTGCCGCAAATGCCCGCCTTAATTGTTGGTGATTATCCCCCACCGTGCTTTTGCCAATTACCCTGATTCCCAATTCCATCAATTTAGGAGCCAAAAATACTGAATTGCTATCCTGAGTCGTACCCAGCAACAATTCAGTACCGGTCGAGATGATATAACCATTCTTCAAATCATTGTCACTCCTCAATAACCAAGCGTTTTCAATATGGTATTATTATAAGCAATTTTACATACCATGTGAAAAGAAACGGATGCAGAACTTTTCTCATATTTTGTATTTATTCTTGACGGCGGAGGTTTCCGTCACCTATAATTATTTTTAGTAATGAGAATTAGATTAGATGAGATGAGTTGGAGACCAAACAATTACATATTTGACGAGTATGATGAGATGAGATGAGGAGAGACTGAGATGAGCGGAGCACGGGCTATCTGTACCGGCACTCATTTGGGCGCTGGTTTTTATTTTCCTGACTATAAATATGTCATGGCAGAATTCTACTTGCCTGACTTTGAACTATTTAACTACTTTGCCACTATCCAGCATAGTGAGCATAAGCATCTGTTTTTTCTGGAAAGCCTGACCGGCGATGAGAATGCCAGGTATTCAATCCTGGGATTTTATTCCCTGCTGCAGTTGGAGACTCGGGCAGGACTGGTCAGCGAATCATACCATGCCGAACCCCACTATTTAGAAATAAATATATTTGAGGCTCTGCGCCAACTTATGCAGTCCCCATCGATTGATAAAGCCTTACCTGTCAGTTATTTTTACGGCGGTATGGTCGGCTACTGGGGCTATGATCTGGCTCTGCAAGTCGAAGGCATTAAGCGGACGATTCGTCCGGCTCCGTCACTGCCCGATGCCGCCTTCTTTCTTCCTGGAATTGTGGTGGTTCAGGATCGTTTAACTTCCACCATCCAGGTATTCGGTTATTATGGCCAGGACGATGAAGAAAAGTCAGTCGTACGCCAACGGGTAAACGATACTGTACAGTCTATATTGTCCTGTGGCAGTTTCCCCTCCCCATCAACCGTCAGGAACCCGGGTCCGGTTGAGCAAGCGGGTGAATTTGTCAGTAATACCACTCGGGCTGAGTTTGAAAATATGGTTATTGAGGCTAAAAAACATATCTTTCGAGGTGATATTTTTCAAGCCGTACTTTCCCAGAGGTGGAAGAAAACCACTCCGGCCAGCGCTTTTGAAGTATATGCAGAGCTGCGGCGTTTGAATCCATCACCTTATATGTTCTATTTGCGTTTTGGGGATAATACTCTGGTAGGCTCATCTCCTGAAATGCTGGTTAAAGTAAATGGGGATAGAATTGAGACCCGTCCTATTGCCGGTACCCGACCGGTAACTCACGACGAGGAAAAGGATGCGTTGCTGCGCCAGGAGCTCGCTGATGACCCCAAGGAACAGGCCGAACATATAATGCTGGTTGACCTAGGCCGCAACGATGTAGGCAAGGTTAGCCGTCCGGGAACAGTAGCTGTTAAAGAATTTATGAAAGTGGAAGCCTATTCCCACGTGGTCCATCTAGTTTCCCAGGTAGAAGGCCAACTAAAACCGGGCGAAGACGGATTATCCGCCTTCCAGGCCTGCTACCCGGCCGGTACTCTGAGCGGTGCACCTAAACGGCGGGCTATGGAGATCATTGATGAGCTCGAAAAGGACTGTCGTGGTCCTTATGGGGGGGCAGTTGGTTATCTGGGTCTGAACGGCTGCCTGGACTCATGTATTACCATTCGTTCCATACTTTTTTATAACGGATGCTGCTATCTCCAATCAGGAGCAGGTATAGTTGCCGATTCTATACCTTCCAATGAGTATCAGGAAACGGTTAACAAAGCCCGGGCTTTGATGATAGCCATTCAGAATGTGGAGGGAAGAATATGATGCGGCAAGTTTACCGGCCTGTCTGCAGGTCACTGCCTGGAGTGATGAGGGTGAAATCATGGGAGTCAGACACCGTCATTACCCGGTAGAGGGAGTTCAATTTCATCCCGAATCAATCTTGACGGAAAATGGGAGGGAAATCGTATTAAATTTCCTGGTAAGTACCGGAACTTTATTATCGCAGGTTAGTTCAATTTGAGATGAGACGAGAGGAGACGAGAAAATGTTTGTAAATTATCTAAAAAGGGTTATTGAGGGTGAACACTTAAACAGTTCGGAGGCTTATGAAGTAATCAATCTATTGTTGACTGAAAACGTTTCAGACAACCAGGCCGCGGCTTTCTTTGCAGCCCTGCGCATGCGCCGGGAGACGGGCGAAGAACTATTTGGTTTTGCCTCGGCCTTGCTGGAAAAAGCTATAAAGTATGAAGGCCTGGAAGACCTTCTGGATACCTGTGGAACCGGCGGCGGCGGTCAGAGCACCTTCAATATTTCCACCGCCGCTGCTATTGTGTGTGCTGCCTGCGGAGTACGGGTAGCTAAACACGGCAACCGGGCGGTTACCAGTCAGACCGGCAGCGCTGATGTCCTGGAAGCTCTGGGAATAAGGGTAGATTTAGATATATGCGAAGCGCGGCGGGCTCTGGAAGAAATCGGGATTGCGTTTTTGTTTGCCCCCAACTATCACCCGGCCATGAAAAAATTCGGTCCTATGCGCCGCAGCCTGGGAATATCTACGGCCTTCAATTTTTTAGGACCGCTTATCAATCCATTCTGCCCCGCTTATCAGATACTGGGGGTTTCTGATCCGGCCATGATGCAGTCGGTGGCCGAAGCTCTTTTCAGGCTGGACCGGAAAAAAGCCCTGGTTGTTCACTCTCTAAACAACATGGATGAAATCAGTCATGTAGGAATTACCAGGATGGCTTGCGTAGACGAATTCGGTATCCATTCTGAAGAACTCGACCCGGTCAGCCTGGGATTTACCAGCACTGACCTGGAGGGTATAGCAGGTGGAGCAGCACTTGATAATGCTGCCCTGATCCAGGATGTTATGGCGGGCAAACCGGGTCCAGCCCGGGAGGTAGTTATACTCAACGCAGGCGCTGCCCTCATGGTAGTGGATAAAGTAAGCGATCTGCAGGCTGGAGTAGCTATGGCAGCTAACGCTATCGATTCTGGGCAAGCTGGCCATAAATTATTTGAGATGACTCGCTTTGCGCAAGACCACCGGATGGCCCAATGTTAACCCAAATTGCCGCTTCCAAACGGGAAGCCCTGCAACTTAACGGCAACCAAATCATGGATAGTTTCGCTGAATGTCATACTCTGCCGATTATCCGGAACTTTTTAAACATATTCCTCCCCGCTGAGCGTGTCAAGTTGATTGCCGAGGTTAAAAAGGCTTCCCCCAGTAAAGGCATGCTACAGGCAGATCTTGATCCGGTGCGATTGGCTCGCACCTATGAAGAGAATGGGGCTGATGCCGTTTCTGTTATTACTGAAGAAACGTTTTTTCTGGGGAGTCCCGGCTTCGTTCCCCGGATCAAAGACAAGCTTGAAATTCCCATCTTACGTAAAGACTTCATTATAGATGAACGCCAGCTGTACGAGACTCGGATGCTGGGTGCTGATGCGGTCTTGTTAATTGCCCGCCTTTTACCCGGCCGATTGCTGTCCCTGGTGGAATTGGCCCTGGAACTGGGTTTGGAACCTCTGGTAGAGGCTCATGATCAGGATGAAATAAAGCGGACTCTCGATACCCCGGCCCGGGCAGTTACGGCGGAAGCGGCCAGACATTTGATTGGCGCTGCCTGGAAGATCTGCCCGACGGCCTGCGCATCATTCTGGCCGGCGGGCTGAACCCCGGCAACGTAGCATCGGCCGTCCAACAGATAAGACCATTTGCAGTCGATGTATCCAGCGGGTTTGAACTAGCAGGGCACAAAGATGGTTCTTTGATACAAGACTTTATCCGCGCAAGTGGGATACGGTTCTCGCACAAGTAAAGAGGTTTTTTGACTTGCCCACACCACAGATATACCAAGGAGCAAGTCCAGAACCGTCCCCCTGTCTATCCCCTTGTTACACTTAGAATTTTATCTTATTCTTTAGAAAATACTCCACCCCGGAAACCATGGTTATTATTACGGCTATATACATGGCCCAATGACCAATAGGAAAATGAGCAAAAGGATAGAAAAAATTCTCTAACATGATAATTAACACCGCAATCACCTGACTGATAGTCTTTAATTTGCCCAGCTTGCTGGCGGGGATGATAATCCCCTCCTCGGCTTTAACCACTCGCAATCCGGTGACCGCAAATTCCCGGCCAATAATAACAATGGCAATCCAACCAGGCAGCCGGCCCAGTTCAACCAGACTGATCAAGGCGGCGGTGATTAAAAGCTTATCAGCCAGGGGGTCAAGTATAGCCCCCAGCTTGGTGGTTTGTTTCCATTTACGGGCTAAATAGCCGTCCAGGCTGTCCGTTAAAGCGGCAAACAGGAAGATAGCCGCTCCTATTGTGCCGCCGTAAGGGATTGTAGTTAGCATCAAAACCACAAATATAGGAATTAAAAGTATTCTAAAAATAGTAATGCTATTTGGAATATTCATCGACAGGTTCCCCAATCATATCATAATCTCTAATCCCTCTAAGGCGAACGTTAATAAAATTACCTTTAACTAATTTAGACTCGCTCTTTACCATAGTTATTCCATCAACTTCAGGGGCCTGGAAATAAGCTCGGCCGATAAATAGGTGCTTGGAGGCCTGGGAAGAGATTAATATCTTCTCATCCTTATCGATTCTGCTCATGTTCTTGCTGCGGGTGATACACTGCTGCAATCTCATCACCTCATCCCACCGCTCTTGCTTTATTTTCTCGGGCACCTGATCGGGCATGTTGAACGCCCGGGTGCCTTCCTCCGCTGTAAACATAAAAGCCCCCAACCAGTCAAATTCAGTTGCTCGTATGAATTCCAGCAAAAACGCAAAGTCCTTATCGCTTTCACCTGGAAATCCCAACATTACAGTTGTTCTCAAAACCAGATCGCCAATCTGGTTCCTCAAATGCGTTAGCAATGAATGCAGCTGCTGATAGTCATGTTGTCGGTTCATACTCTTTAAGACCCGATCTGCTGCGTGTTGGATGGGTATATCCAGATAAGGTAAAACCTTGTCCTCCGCGCCTATAGTATCAATAATCTGGTTGTCAATGTGAGCAGGGTGAAGATACATCAAACGAATCCATTCCAACCCATCAATAGCAGCCATTTCTTTCAGAAGCTCCGACAAATCACATCTTCCCACTAAATCATTTCCATATACAGCCGTATCCTGTCCCACCACAACCAGTTCGCGTATCCCCCGGTCCGCCAATTCCCTGGCTTCCTGGACAATTTCATGGCGGGGGCGGGAGCGCAGTCTGCCTCTTATTGACGGTATAGCGCAATAACTGCAGCAATTATTACACCCTTCGGTAATCTTTAGATAAGCAGAACCAGCCGGAGTAGTCAGCACTCGTGGTCCCTTTTCAATAAACAATTCCGGTGGCCTACCCAGCAGAGCCAGTCTTTCACCGTCCTGTACCCGGCGCACCGCCTTATCAATATCCGTAAAAAAGGAGATGCCTACAACCCCATCCAATTCGGGCATCTCATCGAGCAGTTCCTGGCCATACCTTTGAGCTAAACACCCTGTGGCCAACAAATACTGCAAATGGCCGGCGCTTTTCATTTGGCCGGTCTTTATAATGGTATGGATTGCTTCTTCTTTGGCTGCATCTATAAAACCACAGGTATTGATAATTATAATTTCAGCTCTATTAAGCTTATTAACAATCTTATAACCCGCTGCCTTCATGATAGCAATCATGATTTCCGTATCAACTTGATTTTTTGAACATCCTAAACTAATAAATCCAACCTTCACTAATGGCTACCCCTATTCATTACTAATAGTGCTTATATTAAATGTCTTTTCTACAACCTGACCCATACCTCCCAGGGGTGCGAGTTGCTTATTGTTCAACCGCAGATCAATTCCCCCCGCATTACCGGCCCTGATCATAATGGTACGGTCAGCTTCAAAGGATTGCTGGTCGCCTGCCTTCAAAAGACCTGCATACTGTTCCACCCCATCAACTTTAACCAGCAGCCAGCTATTTTGTTTAGCTTCAATCGCCAGAGTCAGCTTTTCAGGCGTTTTCTTTTCCTCCTGATAAACCGGCGGGCTTACCGGAGTTTCCTGAACTACAGGCGGCGGAATTGCAGCTCTCTGAGTAACATAATCGGCCACATAACTTCCCAGCCATAATGTAACCGCCAGGAATAGCGCCGCAGCTATAATATTTTTGAGTGGAAGTTTAACTTGTCGTCTGGTTTTTTTTACCGCCGGGATGGGTTGTGGCTCTGGATTACTATAAGCCAGACTTTTAAACTCGCTGACCAGAGCATCCGGATCCATTTTTAAGAATCGGGCATAACTGGACACAAAACCAGTTGCATAAACTTGAGCTGGCAGGCTCTCAAAATCTTCTTTCTCCAGAGCGTTGAGATAATAGGTGCGGATCTTCGTTTCTTCGGCTACCGCATCCAGATTATAACCTTGTCTTTCCCTTTCTTGTCGGAGTCTGTCACCAAAGGTGCTCATGTCAATCACCCCTATACTTGTGCTGATATCAGGGTTACCCGTTTTCACCACTGGCGTGGGCTGTCCCGCTGGCAATCCTCATAGCCTGTCTCATCGGGTACCCTGATGATAAGCCATATACCAGCCCTGCTAAAAAGAGATGGAGATCCATCTTGCTGTTGAAATGCTGGTTGGGCAGTAACGGATAATCCCTTACTCCCTCACCGTTAAGCAAAATCATATTGTTATTGCCGTCAGTAATTATACAGTTTTGAGTACCGGCTTCCAGAAATTCCAACCCTTCTTTTACACAAAGATCATAGTCCTGAAAATCATCTACACCCAGCACCAAGAGGTTGGAACGATTTAAATAAGCCGGTATCCTGCCACTGACATACCAACTGCCGCACACACATGGACTTTTATCGGCCCGACCCAATATTTTGCTGCCTAATAATTCCACAAACTGGGGTTCTACAATCAACCAATCACAATTAGATGCCACCCATTCCCGAGCTTCAATGGCCTGCTGATAATCTTTCTCTCTATATCCCTCTATAAGACACAGACCCTTATCGGAAACAATTTTTTTGCAGGTTCTTTTCTCAGGATGGCGGTAGATATAAGCAATGTCAACCTCGAGAGCCTGCAATTCATTCAGAATGTTGTTCCCTAAATCGTCATTGCCTACAATAGTAACCAACTTGGTGTTTACCCCATAGCCAGCCAGGGCTTCACAAACATCTTTCGCAAATCCCGCATGCTTCATATCTATTAGAGTATCCTCAGTATCCTCTTGAACCTTAATCTCCAAGTAAACCTGACCCACCACTACGATTGAAACCTTTTTATTGAACACATAACCCTTGCCCAGGATTATGCCTTTTTTCATAAGATTCGATATATGAACCGCTATTGACGACCGGCTTATACCAAAGTGAAGCGCCAGTTCATCCTGGGAAATTAGCGGCTGTTTCTGCAAAGCCTCTACTATTTCTCTTTCCCGTGCGGTAAGCTTCATTTTCATCCTCCACCGAGCACCATTTGGCTGTATTTAATTCATACTAGCATAGTTTATTATTAGCGTATAGTTTTTCTAATTGTTCTTCATCTATTAATATTTCCCTCTTTTTACTCGCATCAGACTCTGAAACCATGCCCCGCTCTTCTATAAGGTCCATTAACCGCGCTGCCCGTGCATAACCAACCCTCAGTTTACGCTGCAGAAAAGAAACCGAAGCTTTTTTGTTTTCTACTATCACCCTTATGGCCTCCCAGAAGAGCTCATCACCACCATCATAGTCTGCTTGTTCGAGGGATAGTTCAATTTCATTAAACTCATCAACATTGTCCCCGGTTCCTGCTTGTCCCTTAATATAGTTAACAGTCTTTTCAATATCCCGATCCGATACAAAAGCCCCCTGGACACGATATGGCTTTACTGCACCGACCGGGGAAAAGAGCATGTCACCTTTGCCCAACAGTTTCTCAGCTCCACCGATATCCAGGATCGTTCTCGAATCAGTTTGTGATGAAACTGCAAAGGCAATCCGCGAAGGTATGTTGGCTTTAATTATCCCGGTTACCACATCAACCGAGGGTCGCTGGGTAGCGACAATCAAGTGCATGCCAGCTGCCCTGGCCATCTGAGCCAAGCGGCAGATGGAGTCTTCTACCTCTATCGGGGCCACCATCATCAAATCAGCCAGCTCATCTATTACAATCACTATAAAAGGCAAGGGTGGTGCCGCCTGGTTGTAGCGATAAATATCACGCACTCCCAAATCGGCAAACAGCTTATAACGTTTTTCCATCTCCGTAGTCATCCAACGCAAAACAACTGAAGCCTTCTTGGGGTCTGTCACCACTGGCGTCATTAAGTGGGGTATACCATTATATACGGTTAATTCCACCATTTTCGGATCAATAAAAACAAGTTTTAACTCATCAGGAGCAGCATTGTATAGCAGGCTCATAATAATGCTGTTCAAGCAGACACTTTTTCCAGAGCCGGTTGAGCCGGCAATCAATATATGTGGCATATCGCTTAATTTAGCCACTACAGGATTCCCGGATATGTCTTCCCCCAATGCAAAGGCCAGCGCGCTGTTTAGTTTCTTAAAAGAAGCGGCGCCAAGAATGCTGCGCAGCCCCACACTTCCAACCTTGGAGCTGGGAACTTCGATACCAATGGCAGATTTACCCGGTATAGGGGCCTCGATACGAATACCCGGTGCAGCCAAATTAAGTTGCAGATCATCGGAAAGACTGATTATTTTACTTATCTTTACCCCGGGAGCGGGAGAAAGTTCATAACGAGTCACTGCCGGACCACAACTGACCTGATTAACCTTCACGCTAACCCCAAAGCTTTTAAAAGTATCCTCTAAAACGGCTATACTTTCCTTGATATTTTTTTTGTCTATACTGCGATCACTTTCCACCACAGTGAGCATTTCGATAGAGGGCTTGATATAGCTGCTCATTTCTTCCTTACTCCGATAGACCAACTCCAATTGGCTATTTGATCTGGTTTTCTGAAGTTTTATCTCTTTGCCGGGAGGCTCGGCAGATTTTTTTTTAACTAATGAATCATCATCTGTGATTACCTGTATATCCGCATTTATAATGACAGGTTCTTCCCCAGCGGAGTCGGAAACAGGAGCAGAAGCGGGAGCCGCAGGCTCTTCCTCATAAAAAATAAATGAGGACAGCCTGGCCCAAAATATTTGGGCTTTATTCCAAATCAGAACCGCTATCTCGGAAAGCGCTTTTTCCAAAATCATTACTATAGACAATAAAA
>JBAYYO010000029.1:0-13089 GCA_041672985.1 Syntrophomonas sp.
AGTTTGCCACGGACGGCCAAGTATTATTTCGCTGAGATTGAGAGTTATTTCGGTATTTATGCGATGGGGGTTACCTTGTTCAATGATTAGAATTGCGCTTAGCGATTCCACACAATCAAGCCTCCCCTACATACAAATTAACAAATATTTTACCACATTTTGAATAAAAATAGAAGAAATAAAAGGTATTCTAGATAATATGTAGAAAGCTATAGGAGTTTTTTGAATTTATGGCAATTTGCCCAAATCTTTATACAGAAGTTTTGAACAAAGGGGATATTTAATTTGATAAAGAATAAACCGGGATTCATGGTAGGAGCGGTCAGTGATACGGGGAAAAAGCGTAAGAATAATGAAGATAATTGGGTGATACATAGGGCGGACAGTTCAACCGCTAATAAAACTGAACCCAGTCTTTTCATAGTTGCCGATGGCATAGGCGGTTCGGCTGCAGGAGAGGTAGCCAGTAAAATTGCTGTTGAAGGAGTAGTAAAAGCATATCTGGACCTTCCGGAAATGAATCCCTCCGCAGCTCTGAGAGCGGCAATTCTGGATGCCCATAAGCAAATCAACACCCGGGCAGAAGAATTTCCTCAATTTACCGGAATGGGTTCTACCCTGACTACCCTGGTTCTTGTGGGCGATATTGCCTACCTTGGCCAGATTGGTGACAGCAGGGCTTACCTCGTTCGTGATAATAACATGGTCCAACTTACTGAAGACCAAACTGTGACTGCTGACCTGGTAGCGCAAGGTAAGATTACCCCGGCTGAAGCAAAAACCCATTCACAAAGACACGTACTTATTCAGGCCATGGGAGGAGGGCGAAATGCACCAGAGCCAGATCTGATGTCCTATGCAGTCAAAGCAGGTGATACTCTTATATTATGCACCGATGGGCTGTACAACCTGGTTAACGATGATGAAATAAGGAGAATCGCAGTTTATAACAATCCCCAGTCTGCGTGTGAGCAGATGGTGCAACTGGCCAATGAGCGAGGGGGAACTGACAACATTACTGTCATGGTGATAAAGATGACAGGTTTGTACTGGATGAGAAGGTTGCAACGGGCTTTACAACAGCTTAAAAATAATGCCCAGGCAGTATCGGCTATTCCAGGCAACTATCTCGGGCATAATGCATACCGAGTTAATAAATAAATATTAAAATCGTTATATAAAAAGGAGGATTATCATGGATAACGGAAAAAGAGTGTTTTCACCCGCCTTATTTGGACTCATACTTATTTGCTTCCTGTTGCCCTTCGTGAATATTTCGTGTTCGGGTCAGGAACTGGGCAGTTTTAATGGGCTACAGTTAATTACCGGGACCAAGATTCAAGGAGAGGCCATCGATCCCCACCCTATAGCAATTATCATATTCCTTATCGCTATTATCGGTTTAATCTTCGCTCTGGTAAAAACCAAATTGGGAAACGTGATATGCTCAATAGCTGCTGGAGCCGGATTTGTTTTTACCCTATTGCTTAAATCTAATATTGATGGAGAAATAGCTCAAGAGGGGTATCTGACGGCTGAATGGGGTGTTGGGTATTATTTTACCCTGATTCTATTTGTGGTCGCGGTCGGGTTCAATATCTACCTGATGACTACCAAGAAAAATTTGCCGAAGTCACCAGGTATTTCAGTACCCAAGGGGGGTAAGTTTTGCCCGCAGTGTGGAACCCGCAATGATGCTGACAGCGGCTTTTGCAGCGAATGTGGTTATAGAATGTCAACTGATAGCAGAGAGCTGCAAGAAGCGGAAACTGTTGAGCCCTCATATACACCACCAATATATGAACCGGATAATGGTTATCAACCTAATATTACCGAGGCGACTTCCTCATCTTATGAGGACAATGCCACCCAACTGCTGCAGCAACCCGTCTATCCTGTTCTCAAAGTTGATCGGAATGGGGTAGAAGAGATCATACCAATAAATAAACCTGAATTCACTTTAGGTCGGAATCAAGATATTGTAGATTATTATGAGGCTGATAATAACAACATTGGTAGAACCCATGCCAAGATTATTACACAAAATAATACTTATCTTATTGTTGACCTTGATTCCAAAAACGGTACGTACGTGAATGGAAATAGGCTCACCAATGGTGAACCATATCCGCTGGTTTTTAAGGACAAAATAACCCTGGCCAATGTAGACTATACTTTTGATGAAGACTAGAGGATAGTGGCTCGTTTCCATTGCCCTGAATGCGTACCGGAATCTTTATGATTAATACGAGACAATTGTAATGGGAGGGAATGTTATTGCATATCAATGGCAGATCAGATTTTGAAGGTTACCGACAAAATAACTGCTAAAAACTGGCCTTAGGGAATTAGCAAAACGCTGGATCCCTAGGGCCATTTTTATAATCATTGATGTATTGGCGATTAGGGAAAGGTTTGCTATGATAGGTATATCGCATAATATGCTGGGGGGTGAAACTACCCGCAATTTTGAAACAGGGGGCCTATTAATGAAGAAGATATATACTGATATGCAGGCTTTGGTTGCAGATGGATTTGTTAAAGAGGGGGATAGAGCCCAGTGCACACAGGTGATGCAGCAGGAAATTGTTGAATATGTTGTCGGCGAGAGTCTAACCTGTGCCTATCCAGTGCTGGAGATATATTCAAATCCCCGTAGGGCTATGCAGGGAGGTTTTATTGCCGCGGCATTCGATAATACCTTTGGTGCTCTGGTTTACTTCACCACCAAAAGGCTGGATATGGCCACTATTGATATGGACATCAACTACCATAAACCGATTTATGAAAACGATGAATTATCCGTAAAGGTGGAAATTAAGTCATTAGGAAAATCAATAGTTCATTTGCTGGGGGAAGCTTATGACAGTCAGAAAAACCTTGTCGCTACCGCAACCACAAATATTTATTTGTTCAACAATCAAAAGTCCCAATAAACTCTCCTGGTTCCATCACATTTCATGTACCACCTTCATACCCTTTGTCCGCAGGGCTGTTAACACCCTCGCCCAAGCTCAACTACCTATCACTCAGAGCCCCGCATCTCTACATTGCCGACTGTTTCCCTATTTAAGGCATATGCCGGTTTTTGGTCTGGGAATGATTTAGAATATATCCTAAAGGAAGAAGGAATATCTTATATTATATAGAAGAACATATAAAGACTTAGTGAAATACCATTAGTATTTCACTTGTGGTACTATAAGTTAAAAACAATTAAGGAGATATAATTGTGGAAGCCAAAAATAATAATGATGAAATGTATGAAGCGTTAAAAAAGCGGATTATTCAGTTGGAATACGCTCCCGGGCAGGTGCTTAATGAAAAGGATATTGCCGGTGAGTTTGATGTGAGTCGTACACCGGTCAGACGGGTATTCGAACAGCTGAAGAATAACAAATTGCTGAATATTATTCCGAGATTTGGCGCCCAAGTAGCCCCTATTGATTTTTTGTATATGAAGTCGGCATTTGAAGTAACCAGGGAACTGGAGGGTTATGCTACTAGATTAGCTG
This sequence comes from Syntrophomonas sp., assembly GCA_041672985.1. Lineage (GTDB taxonomy): Bacteria > Bacillota > Syntrophomonadia > Syntrophomonadales > Syntrophomonadaceae > PHAA01. The sequence continues at coordinate 3,516 of JBAYYO010000029.1, forward strand.
CTGAGAGAATAACCGATCAAAAAATAGAGGAACTCGAAGCCATTGTAGAACGATTAAAAAAATATGATATTGCAGAAGATTATAAAAAGATTATTCAAGAAGATGAAAATTTTCATGAAATTATTATTGAAAGCAGCAATAATCCTTGTTTGATAGAAATTCTTTACGGCTTACATATGCATACCCAAAGGATGTGGCTTTATGCGCAGCCTGATATAAGTGAGATGGGCTTATTTCTTAACACCATGCCTAATATTATCAACGCCCTGAAAGTTAGGAATATTGAGCAAGCCGATGAGGCGGCTAAGGTTCATATCGATGTATTTGTAGAACGAATTAAGCAAGAATTATTATAATAGCTCGGAAGCAAGGGGACATTCTCTTTGCTCCTTTTTTTGGCTACATTGGGAAGGAAGCAAAGAGAACATTCCGAGACCATTGAAAAAGTATCATAAATGTCATCCTGAGGAGCTGCAGGCGACGAAGGATCTCTTTTGGAAGTTCGTAATATTGGGCCTTTAGCCAACGAGATTCTTCGCTATCGCTCAGAACGACACGCAAAAGAGCACTTTTTCAGCAGTCTCACATTACCTTGATTCCTAATTAAACCTGGTCCAGTACTAAATTTTAGTACTGGATTTTTTTATTGAAAAAATTCTAAAAAAATAGGAGTTTATCTATTTACATAGAAACAAACCACTAGTATACTAGTTGTACATCAATACTATACATATGGTATTGCTATACAGAGCAATCGATTTTTATGTGGCCTGGAGAATAAATTAATTTCGGTAGTTCAAAATACACAGAAAGGGGAAAATTTCATGTCCGATATTTACGACATTATTGTAATTGGCGGAGGACCAGGTGGATTATCAGCAGGTATCTACGGTTCTAGATCCAGGTTGAAAACCTTGATTTTACAAAAAGGCAGACTAGGTGGTCAGGCGGCTACTACTCAAGAGCTGGAAAATTACCCCGGCTTTGCAAGAGGAACAACTGGTCCGGTGTTAATGCAGGCCATGGCTGATCATGCCGAAAGTTTTGGTGCGGAAATTCTTCGCGATGAAGTTGTCGATCTGGAATTAGATGGGGATATTAAAAAAGTTATCGCCAAAAGTGGTAAAGAATATCAATCGAAAATTGTAATTTTGGCTCTGGGAGCTGAACCTCGCTCACTCAATATCAAAGGGGAAAATAAGTTCAGAGGTAAAGGCGTATCCTACTGTGCTACCTGTGATGCTGACTTTTTTGAAGAATTAGATGTAGTTGTAGTCGGTAATGGCGATGCTGCCATTGAAGAAGCTATGTATCTGACCAAGTTTGCGGAAACTGTGACGATTATTGTAATTCATGACGAAGGAATCTTAGATTGCAATAAAGTTAGTGCGGAAAAAGCTTTTGCCAACCCGAAAATCAAATGGATCTGGAGTTCGGTATTACAAGAAATCAAAGGTGAGGGGCTGGTTGAGAGTGTTGTTATTAAAAACCTTAAGACCGGAGAGCTGTCCGAAATCCAACCTAACGGCGTATTTTTTTTCGTAGGAACGATTCCCAAGACCGAGCTTGTTGCAGGAAAAGTTGATCTAAATGAACAGGGCTATGTAATTACCAATGAGCAGATGGAAACATCTCGTCCCGGGGTTTATGCAGTGGGTGACTGCCGGGTTAAATATTTGCGTCAAGTTATTACCGCAGCCAGTGATGGAGCAATTGCCGCTGTGGCGGCGGAAAAATATTTAGCCGAAGAGGAAGGCTTTAAAGAAATGGTACTAAATATTGAGGGTCCTGTGATGGTAGCGTTTTGGGCCCCGCAAATTGAAGAGAGTATCACCGCAGTATCTGAATTGGAAAGAATGCTAGATAAAACCGATGGCGCTATAAAGCTAGTTAAAATTGATACCTACCGCAATCAAAGACTGGTCAAAAGATATGGAGTGCAGGAAATACCTACCGTTTTATTATTCAAAAAAGGTGAATTGATTTCTAAGCTCACTGGTCATTTTAGCATCGAAGATGTTAAGGATGAAATAAAGTCCTTATAAGATTTTAGAAAAACTTTTTTGAGAGGAGGTGAACAACTTGATTGAGGTAAACAAAAATAATTTTGAAGATGAAGTATTAAAGGCAGAAGGTTTGGTAATGGTTGACTTTTGGAGTCCCAAATGTGAGCCGTGTAAGGAATTGATGCCCAGTGTACATGCCATGACGAAAAAATATCAGGACCAAGCTAAGTTTTGCAGTCTGGATACAGCTGGTAACAAGAGATTAGCAATAAGTCAAAAGGTATTAGGCTTGCCTACTATTGCATTTTATAAAAACGGTGAAAAAGTTGCTGAGCTTAATACTGACTTTAGCATTGAGGATGTAGAGGCCAAGTTAAACGAATTGAAGTAGTTACAGTATTCGAGGCTCGTCAATGTTTATTTGAATATTAGATAAAAATTTATATATATAAGGTTTGTCTAATATAAGTAAATTGTTATTGAAAGGGGTATAGACACTATGCTAAAAGGAAAAAAAGTTGCCATTTTGGGCGACCGTGATGGCATTCCGGGACCTGCCATTGAAGAATGTGTGAAATCTGCCGGCGCTGATGTAGTTTTTTCAACCACGGAATGTTTTGTTTGAACTGCTGCAGGAGCAATGGACCTGGAAAACCAAGCTAGAATTAAGGATTTAACTGACAAATACGGTAAGGAAGACTTAATCGTCATCCTAGGCGGAGCCGAAGCTGAAGCTTCCGGTCTGGCTGCCGAAACCGTAGCAACAGGTGATCCTACATTCGCAGGTCCATTATCCGGAGTCTCGTTGGGACTCAAAGCTTATCATATGTTTGAACTAAAAGATGATGTGGATGCCAAAATTTATGACGAACAAATAGGTATGATGGAAATGGTTCTTAATGTCGATGAAATCGTAGAAGAAGTTAAGACTTATCGAAAATAGCCTCGAAATTCAATATTAAGAGCGCTTACTGTATTTAACCAACACTGTATTTATTTTATTAGTGGGTAATGGTTTTAATACTGTTACCCTTTAAAAAATTTTGGAGGTGAGATTCGATGAACTATTCAGTCATAAAAGGTGCTGGTTATGGCTTGATTCAAGCCAATGGCATGCTTCTTCACCATGGTACAACTCAGACTTCAGAAAGAAGCAAAAATGCGGAATCAGAACATTTACAAAAACTGCCCGCGCATCTGAGAAGCTTTGAAGATGCAGTTAAATACCCCCCCAACCAAGCATATATAGGCAATATTATGCCTGACGAATTAAAGACTATTCCCCGCCCGTGGTATGAAAATCAAATGAATGATGCTGGCCGCGATGGAAAACATGGTGAAATCATGCCTGAAGATGAGTTCTTAGGGCTTATGAAAATAGTTGATATATTTGATTTAATAGTTTTAGAAGGGGAATTTCAGGCCCACATCAAGGAAAAACTGGCTGCCCACTTAATCCTCGGTAATATTAATAAATTCGATAATTTGAATAAAAATACTGCTAGATTTGATGAAATAAGTAAGATGGTGGAAGAGCATGGGGCTTTGCCGCTGTATTTCGAAGGTAAATTGCGGGGTTGTGTCAAAAAGGCTCATGAATTCGATGAAGCATTATCAGCTCATGTCATGTTTGAGAATCTGGTCGCCAAAGCATCAGCCGTTTATGCATTAAAGCTTTTAATGGCTAAAACAGATCTGAATCCTGAAGATATTGATTACATTATTGAGTGTTCGGAAGAAGCTTGTGGTGATATGAACCAAAGAGGCGGTGGTAACTTTGCCAAATCTATTGGTGAAATGTGTGACTGCATCAATGCCACCGGTTCTGATACCCGAAGTTTCTGTGCCGGTCCGGCGCATGCTTTTGTAGAGGCGGCCGCCCTGGTTCAAGCCGGAGTTTACAAAAATGTGGTGGTGCTGGCTGGCGGTTGTAGTGCCAAGCTGGGCATGAATTCCAAAGAGCATGTTAAAAAAGGCATGCCGGCCTTGGAAGATATGCTGGGGGCCTTTGCTATACACATCGGTGAAAATGATGGTGTCAACCCGGTCATTCGGACCGACGCGGTGGGTCGGCATAGAATTGGTTCGGGAGCTTCTCCCCAGGCAGTAATGACGGCTATTGTTACCGACCCTCTGGATAGCCTGGGTTATAAGATTTCTGACGTGGATCGTTATTCACCGGAAATGCAGAATCCGGAAATTACCGAACCGGCTGGCGCCGGCGATGTTCCCCAAGCTAATTATAAAATGATTGCTGCCTTAGCCGTAAAAAGAGGAGAAATTCCAAAAGATAAAATGCTACAGGCGGTAGCAGATTTCGGTATGCCAGGATTTGCACCCACCCAGGGGCATATTCCTTCCGGAGTTCCGTTTATCGGACACGGGCGTGATATGATTCTGGCCGGACAAATTGAGCGGGCTATGATTATCGGTAAGGGAAGTTTATTCCTGGGAAGATTAACCAATCTTTTTGATGGTATTTCCTTCCTAATTGAAAAAAATAGTGGAACTGTGGATGCTGGTTTTGATAAGGATGTCGTTCGCCAAATGATTGGCGAAGCCATGCGTGATTTTGCCAAAACTTTCAACGCTCAATAATACTGAGCGCTGATAGTTTTGGTTTTTTCTTTAGGAGGTGAAATTAGTGAGCGAAAAAATTTGGGATACTGTCGGTGAAGTTTTTGCAGAAATGGCTGATGTATTGGAAAGTGGTTCTTTTGGTAAAAAAATCCGCGTTGGACTTACTGTTCTGGGTAGTGAGCATGGTCCCGAAGAATTACTGCGTGGAGCACAGCTGGCGCAAAATACTAATTCCGATATAGAAGTAGTGATAATCGGTTGTGGACTGGAAACTGATATGGAGATGGTTAAGGCAGTCGATGAAAACCAGGCTCATGCCAAAATGGATGAAATGCTTTTAGCCGGAGATCTGGATGCGGCGGTAACCATGCATTACAGTTTCCCTATTGGGGTATCCACTGTAGGCAGGGTGGTTACGCCGGCCCGGGGCAAGCCAATGTTTCTGGCTACCACTACTGGTATATCTGCAGTTGATAGAGTACCTGCTATGTTAAAAAACACGATCTACGGTATTGCCACCGCTAAAGCCTGCGGTATAGTAAATCCTACTGTAGGTATACTGAACATTGAAGGTGCCAGGCAGTTGGAAAGAGCATTGCAGAAGCTCCAGGAAAACGGCTATGCCATTAACTTTACGGAATCGGCTCGTAGTGATGGCGGCGTGGTCATGAGGGGTAATGATCTATTAATGGGTGTACCTGACATTATGGTTAATGACAGCTTATCCGGTAACGTGTTGATGAAAATGTTTTCCGCCTATAGTACCGGGGGAAGTTACGAAGCGTCAGGCTATGGTTACGGCCCGGGGGTAGGAGAGGATTACGACCGTATTATTTGTATTATCTCCAGAGCGTCTGGAGCACCAGTAATTGCGGGAGCAATTCGTTTGGCGGCCGATTGTGCCAGGGGAAATTTAAAGGAAAAGGCTAAGGCGGAATTTGCGGCGGCCAGGAAGGCTGGATGGGAAGTAATAATGAGCTTGGTGAAAAATTCAGCCAATAGCGCCAATAAAGCCAATGATACCGCCCAGATTGTTGCTCCTCCTAAAAAAATCGTAATTGATGTTATTTCCGGTATCGATGTTATGGATATTGAAGATGCGGTTGAGTCTTTATGGAAAGAAAAGATATATGCAGAAAGTGGCATGGGCTGTACTGGCCCCATTATTATGATTGCTCCGGAAGATAAGGAAAACGCAGTCAGAATACTAAAAGAGAATGATTATTTGTAAGCAATATGGTGCTAGCTTTTGAACTTGCTAGATGATTAGCAAATAATTAAAAGTATTTTCGAGGCGAATATGAGACAAAGGGGCGGGGACATTGAAATCCATAATCATTACTAACAATCCCCTGGTGGCCGAAAAATATGAAAATATGTTTTGGATAGATGGCTCTGTTGAGGAAACATTGGTTAAGGTACGAGATATGGTTTATCAAGGCTATGAGCTAGTCAGTCATCCTTTAGCAGCAAGTCTGCGGATGCTGTTTTCTCCGTATCGATCGGTAATAGTTGGCCGGAAAAACGAAAAGCTTGACTTTGATCATGCCCAGATTATTGAGGACAGTATAATCAAATACAAAAACCATACGGATGCCAGAAAAGTTGAGGAATCCAACCGTGATGATTATAAAAAGATGGATCTATTGCTTTTGGAATCTGCATTGAGTGATGAAAAAGGCAAGTGGTAATTATGGTTGTTAAATAATAGGAGGTGACTGTTTTGAAGCTGGAAATCGGAAGAATTAATATTAAGGATATTCAATTAGGTAATGAAACCTATGTAAAGAACGGTGTTTTAACTGTAGATAAGGTCGGTTTGATAGCTACTTTAAAAGAAGACGAAAGAATTAAAGATATTACAATTGACATAGCCAAACCGGGACAAAAAGTTAGAATAATTCCGGTTAAGGACGTTATTGAGCCCCGCGTAAAAATTACTGGCGGGATAAATGGCTTTCCCGGGGTAAGTTCAAAACAAGCGCAGTGTGGTGAAGGCATAACCCATGTATTATATGGTGCGGCCGTGGTAACAGTGGGAGATATTGTTGGTTTCCAGGAGGGTGTTATTGATATGTGGGGTGAAGGTGCCTTATGGACGCCGTTCTCCAAAACCTTTAATTTAACGGTTGACATTAATGTAATAGACGGCTTGGAACCCCACAATCATGAAGAAACAGTAAGACTAGCCGGCTTAAGAGCTGCCGAATTTGTTGGTCAAGCTGGTAAAAATGTGACCCCGGATGAAGTTTTGACCTATGAAATGGGTAGCATTTTTGAAGAAAGCACCAAGTATCCCAATTTACCTAAAGTATTATATGCAGAAATGATGATTACCCAGGGGCTGCTCCATGATACTTATATTTATGGAGTCAATGCTCAAACCATACTACCGTCATTATTGCATGCCAATGAAGAATTGGACAATGCGGTTATCAGTGGTAATTGTGTGGCTGCGTGCGACAAAATTACTACCTACCAGCATCAGAACAATTCTGTCATTTTGGATCTATATGCCCAGCATGGTAAAGAAATCAACTTTATGGGCTGTATCATGGTACCGGAGCATACCACCCTGTCCGGTAAAATGCGCGCTTCAGATTATACCGCCAAGTTAGTGAAAATGTTAGGCGCTGATGCCCTGGTTGTATCTGAAGAAGGCTACGGGAATCCTGACTCCGATCTCCTGATAATCTGCAAGAAATGTGAAAAAGCAGGCGTTAAGACCGTATTAATTACTGACGAATGCGCTGGCCGAGATGGCATGTCCCAACCTCTGGCAGATACTGCTGTAGAGGCGGTAGCCGTAGTTTCCACCGGTAATGTAAGTCATGTAGTTACCTTATTACCAGCCGAGAAAGTTATTGGTAAAGCCGAAGCCATTGCTGTGCTAGCCGGTGGCTGGGAAGGTGCTTTGTCTGCCGACGGAAGCTTACAGTGTGAATTGAACGCCGTTATTGGTGCTACTTCGGAAATTGGGTTTCACAATGCAACTTGCAGATTATACTAAAAATATTTGAAGGGAGGATATGAAATGTCTAACGAGTTTAAAGTTCTATACTACGTAAATCAATTTTTTGGACAAGTAGGCGGAGAAGATAAAGCAGGCATGGAACCTGAGTTTCGTAAGGAAAAAGTTGGCCCAGCAGTCGGTTTTGATGACAAGCTTAAGGGTCAGGGTAAGGTAATAGGTACCATAATTTGTGGAGATAATTATTTTAATGAAAATAAAGAAGCCTCTTTAGAATTTATTATGGATCTGGTTAAGAAAGAGGCTCCCGATGTATTTGTGGCTGGACCTGCTTTTAATGCCGGACGTTATGGTGTGGCCTGTGCGGAAATATCCAAAGCGGTAGCAGAACAGTTGCAAATTCCGGTAGTAACGGGAATGTATATTGAGAATCCCGGTTTGGATACCTGTAAGGATGTAGCTTATGTGGTTGCTACCAGTGATTCGGCTGGTGGTATGAGAAAAGCACTACCTACCATGGCTGCCATTACCTGCAAAGTAGCCCAGGGTATTGAGGTAGGCTCTCCTGAAGCAGAAGGTTACATTCCCCGCGGCATGAGAAAAAGCCTATTGATGGAAAAAAGAGGTTCTTTAAGAGCTGTAGAAATGTTAATTAAGCGGCTCAAAGGGGAAGCCTTTGAAACGGAAATGCCGATGCCGGTATTTGACGAAGTGGCACCAGCGCCTGCTATTAAAGATTTAAGTAAGGCTACTATTGCCCTGTGTACTTCAGGGGGAATCGTTCCCGCCGGCAATCCCGATCGCATTCAGTCTGCCAGTGCCCAAAAATGGGGCAAATATGATGTCAGCGGCAGAGATGCCTTGAATGCTCCTGACTTCTATACTACTCACGGTGGTTATGATCCGGTCTATGCCAATGCGATACCGGACCGGGTTGCACCCCTGGATATTTTAAAAGAGTTTGAAAAAGAAGGCTACATCGGTAAAGTATATGATTATTTTTATACCACCACTGGTACCGGTACTGCGGTAAGTAAAGCCGTAGAATTTGGCACGGAAATTGGTAAGGAATTAAAAGCCGCCGGGGTAGACGGGGTTATTCTAACCTCCACCTGAGGCACCTGTACTCGTTGCGGTGCAACGATGGTTAAAGAAATCGAAAGATACGGTATTCCGATTGTTCATATGGCTACCATAACTACCATTTCAGAATCGGTAGGTGCCAACCGCATAGTTCCTACAGTTGCAATTCCCCATCCGGTAGGAAATCCGGCGTTAAATCCTGAAGATGAAAAAGCTTTAAGAAAAGCTATGGTAAAAAGAGCTGTAGATGGTTTAGCTACAGAGATTACTGAGACGACCCATTTTGAATAATTTGAATCGGGGGACGGAAGAACCGTCCCCCGATTTCATTCCCTGGATTAATACAATTGACCGGCAATTAATGAGGAGTGAAAGTTTATATGGGTAATGTAGAAGCGGAACAGAAATCATCCCGGCATGATCGTATTGCTGAGCTCAGAAAAGCTGTTTTTGGAGCAGCAATCGGAAATATGATTGAATGGTTTGATTATGCATCTTATGGATATTTAGCTACAATTATTGCGGCTGTTTTCTTTGCACCTGGTGATCAAACCGCTGCCTTACTGGGAGCGTTCGCGGTATTCGCCGTTTCATTTATCGTAAGACCGATTGGAGGAATATTTTGGGGTCACTACGGTGACAAGCTAGGTCGGAGACGTACATTAATATTCACGATTACCATTATGTCGGTTGCAACGTTTACAATTGGGCTTTTACCTGGCTATGCCAGGGTGGGGGTAATGGCACCAATACTACTACTCCTAATTCGTATGGTACAGGGGTTTGCAGCATCGGGTGAATATGCCGGATCAGCTTCATTTATTGCCGAATATGCCCCAAAAGAAAAAAGGGGACTGCTCGTCAGTATGGTTCCAGCCAGTACCGCTGCAGGACTTCTGTTTGCGGCTTTGATTACCTCGGTTCTTGATTATTA
>JBAYYO010000030.1:0-12746 GCA_041672985.1 Syntrophomonas sp.
AACGGCCGCCCCGCACATTGAAGCTGAAGCGACCTGGTTTGTATCCCCTGATGCGCGCTTCAGTAGTATCCGCAAACAGCTCGCGAATGCCGTCAAAAGCACCGGTATAAGTAGCTGGATTGGATCGGGGCGTCCTGCCAATCGGCGACTGATCTATATTTATCACTTTATCAAGATGATTAAAACCTTCGATGGAGTCATGGGTACCGGTGCGATATCTGCTGCCATGGAACTTCTTCATAAGAGCGGGATAGATAATATCCTGCACCAGAGTGCTCTTCCCGGAACCAGACACCCCGGTGATCGCGACCATCTTACCCAGGGGTATACTTACCGTCAGGTCTTTCAAGTTGTGCTGCCGGGCGCCTCTGATTATCAGGTGATGACCGTTGCCAGGCCGTCTATCAGCAGGAACCGGGATGGTCATAGCGCCAGAAAGATACTGCCCGGTGATCGAACGCTCCACTTGCATGATTTCTTCAACCGTCCCCGCCGCAACGACTTCCCCCCCGTGAATCCCTGCTCCCGGGCCTATATCCACGATATAATCCGCACTGTGCATAGTTTCCTCATCATGTTCCACCACGATCACGGTATTGCCCAGATCGCGCAGCCGCCTCAGCGTCGTCAGCAAACGATTATTATCACGAGGATGGAGCCCGATGCTGGGCTCGTCCAGAACATATAAGACCCCTACCAGGCTTGAACCCACCTGGGTTGCCAGCCTGATCCTCTGCGCTTCGCCCCCGGAGAGACTGCCGGCAGGACGATCCAGGGTCAAGTAGTTTAGACCCACATCGATAAGGAAGTGCAGTCGTTCTGCAATCTCCTTAATGACCTGGCGCCCGATAAAGGCCTCCCTTTGATCTAACTGCAAACCGCTCAAAAACTCCATGGCTTCATATATGGCCATAGAGGTTAGGTCAGCAATTGATTTATCTCCTAGTAAAACCGATAGTATTTCCGGCCGCAAACGTTGCCCATGACAGGCGGGGCACCGGCTGATAGTCATAAATTTTTCCATCTCTTCCCGCGCCAGGTCGGATTTAGTTTCCTGATAACGCCGCTTCAGGGTGTTGATTACGCCCTCGTAGCGGGTGTAAAATGAACCGGTCTCCCCATATGAGTTGGTATAATTGATTTTGAACTGCTCCCCATTATTCCCGTAAAGAATGATATTGATCTGTTCCGGGCTGAGCTCATCAAGAGGTTTGTCCATGGGAATCCCATACTTTTCGCTCATACCCAACAATATCTGCCGGAAATAATTATGCGAGCTGATCGACCACGGTATAATCGCGCCTTCTTCCAGGGTCATATCCATCTCCAGAACCAGGCCCGGGTCTATTTCGCGTTTTTCCCCTAACCCATCACATTCCGGGCAGGCTCCAAAGGGGCTATTGAAAGAGAACATCCGGGGACTTAATTCCGGTAAACTGAATCCACAGTCTGGACAGGCGAAATCACGACTGAAAAGCATATCCTGTTCGCCTCCCTCCGCGTGCATGACCCTGACAACCACCAAGCCTTCACTTAACTCAAAAGCCAGTTCCAGCGATTCGGCCAACCGGCTGCGGATACCCTCTTTGACCACCAGACGATCAACCACCGCACTTATATCGTGTTTCTTATTTTTGACCAGCTCAATTTCCTCATCAGAGGTGTACTCATAACCATCCACCATTACTCTCACAAACCCGTCCTTAAAGAGATTCTGGAGAATCTTCTTATGTTCACCCTTTTGCCCTTTAATAATCGGTGCCAGAATCTTAATGCGGGTTCCTTCCGGCAGCGCCTGAACGGTATCCACCACCTGATCAACCGTCTGCCGCCGAATAGGCTGGTGACAATGGGGACAGTGCGGCCGTCCCACCCGGGCAAACAGCAGGCGGATATAGTCATATATTTCAGTTACGGTTCCCACCGTGGAGCGCGGGTTATGGGAGGTAGTCTTCTGATCAATAGATATGGAAGGAGAAAGCCCCTCTATATAATCAACATCCGGCTTATCCATCTGCCCCAGGAATTGGCGCGCATAAGTGGACAGAGACTCCACATAGCGCCTCTGCCCTTCACTGTAAATGGTGTCAAAAGCCAGACTGGATTTGCCCGATCCCGATACGCCAGTGAACACAATCAGTTTATCCCGGGGTATCTTAATATCAATATTTTTTAAATTATGTTCGCGCGCACCCTTAACAAAAATAAAATCTTTCATATATAATCATCCTCTTTAATTAGATGCGGATTATCCATCGCCTTTAGCGTCTTTTGCGCTTCTTTTTAGGGGGCAGGTTTAGCTCACGGATCATATCCCGTAGTTGGGCAGCTCGCTCGAACTCCAGGGCCTCGGCTGCTTTACGCATCTCAATCTCAACTTCCCCCGCCAGCCGGGTTCTCTCTTCCTTGCTAAGCCCGGTAAAAGTGGAAACATTATAATCGGCCTGTGCTTCGCTTACCGTGGCTTCAATAGAGGCAGAAATCGCCTTCTTGATAGTCTCTGGAGTGATATTGTGAGCCTGGTTATGCGCCATCTGTTTGTCGCGGCGGCGGTTAGTTTCATCGATCGCTAGCTGCATCGAAGGCGTAGTTCGGTCGGCATACATGATAACGGTGCCTTCCACATTCCGGGCCGCTCGGCCCGCTGTCTGGATTAGAGATCTGCCCGAACGCAGAAAACCCTCCTTATCCGCATCCAGTATAGCTACCAGGGCAACCTCAGGCAAATCCAGCCCTTCCCGCAGCAAATTGATACCGATGAGGACATCGAATAGCCCGCTACGTAGTTCCCGCAATATTTCCATACGTTCCAGGGCCTCAATATCAGAGTGCATATAGCGTACCTTAATACCAGCCTCGGCTAAATAGTCGCACAAATCTTCCGACATTCTTTTAGTCAGGGTGGTAACCAGTACCCGGAAGCCCTTCTCGACCCTGGTTTGAATCTCTGCCATCAGGTCGTCGATCTGATTCAAAGTGGGGCGCACCTCAATCTCCGGATCCAGGAGGCCCGTGGGCCTTATTACCTGATCGGCCACCTGCCTGCTTTTCCCGATTTCGTAATCACCAGGCGTGGCGCTGACATATATAACCTGATTGATTTTCTGGTCGAACTCTGCAAATTGGAGGGGCCGATTATCCAGTGCCGACGGCAGCCGGAAGCCATAGTTGACCAGATTCTCTTTGCGGGAGCGGTCCCCCGCATACATACCCCGCACCTGCGGTACGGAAATATGCGATTCATCCATAAAAAGCAAGAAATCCTGCGGGAAAAAATCAATCAGGGTATAGGGCGGCTCACCGGCCTTACGGCCGGTTATATAACGCGAATAATTCTCGATTCCCTTACAATAACCAATTTCTTTGATCATCTCTAGATCATATCTGGTTCTCTGCCCAATGCGCTGAGCTTCCAGGAGTTTGTCTTCCTGTTTAAATTTTTCCAGCTGCAAGGCCAACTCACTTTCAATCTCCTCCGCAGCCTCCAGCATCTTGTCCCGCGTAGTAACAAAATGGGAAGCCGGGAAAACCATAGCATGCATCTGTTTGCCCAGTATTTCACCGGTCATAGGCTTGAATTCGACTATGCGTTCAATCTCATCTCCGAAAAATTCCACCCGCAAAGCCTTGTCCCATGAGGAAGCAGGAAATATCTCCACCATATCGCCCCGTACCCGAAAGTTTCCCCGGAAAAAGGTGGTTTCATTACGTTCATAATGGTTCTCGACCAGCTTTTTCAGCAGCTCATCGCGAACCATCTGCGCCCCGGGGCGCAAAGAAATGGCCAGTTCATAATAGTCCTGTGGTGCGCCCAGACCATAAATACAGGAAACACTGGCTATGATGATGACATCGCGCCTTTCCAGCAGGGAAGCAGTAGCTGAATGACGAAACTTATCGATCTCATCATTAATGGACGAATCCTTCTCAATATAGGTATCCGTATGGGGCACATAAGCCTCGGGTTGATAGTAATCATAATAACTGATAAAATACTCCACGGCGTTATCAGGAAAAAATTGTTTGAACTCTGAATATAGCTGTCCGGCCAAGGTTTTGTTGGGAGCCATGATCAGAGTCGGTCTCTGGGTGGCCTGAATAACCTGGGCCATGGAAAAAGTCTTGCCCGACCCGGTTACACCCAGCAAAGTCTGATCCCGGTAACCCTTGTGCAGGCCTTCTAGTAACTGTCTGATAGCCGTCGGCTGGTCACCGGTGGGTACATAATCCGAACTAATGCGAAATTTACTCATAATGACTCCTTTAAATGCTAAGCAATCAATAATGCATCCCTATATTATACTATACCGATGACCCACACGAGAAGGGACTCACAATCAAGGGGACGGTTCGAGACCACTGAAAAAGTATCATAAATGTCATACTGAGGAGCTGCAGGCGACGAAGGATCTCTTTTGGAAGTCCGTAATATTGGGACTTTAGCCAACGAGATTCTTCGCTATCGCTCAGAATGACACGCAAAAGAATACTTTTTCAGCAGTCTCGGACGGTCAACCGTCCCCGGGTACCTCTTATTTCATCAGTGATTTCCTGCCGCTTATGATCAAGTCTCTCAAAATCCATGGCCGCTGTATAAACCTTCTTAACTTCCCGGGTGGATTGATTTATGCTTTCCAGTTCTTGCTGGGCTTCCAGAAGCAAAGTCTCATAACGGCGATAAGCCGCGCTTCTATTGATTGCCATGCGATCAGAATCATAATCGGCCAGGTACCGGGTCATATCCACCACCGTATCACCCTGCCTGATAGCTATCTCCGCATGACTGGCTTCGACAAGGGCTACCTGCAGATTGCGTATTACAACCATAATCAAACAATCAATTTCCAGTCCACAGTGATAGTACTCCAATGAATAGCCTCTCTGCCGGGCCTGGCTAACTAATTCATTAATCACAGTAGACTTTCCAGTCCCTGTAGGCCCCCTGAAAATGTACCTTTTCTTACAATCAGAACTGAGTTCCTCGATATAGTTTACTAACCCCTCATGAGTAATCACTCCGGCAAAATAATGTTTTTCCCCCGGACGTTTATCCATGATCTCTGCCGATAATTCCTTACTAAGTTGTTCTATCTTCTCTATGTTTAGATGAGCCCCATTGGCCCTGCTAATTTCGTCTTTGGCCCAACTGGCCTCTTTTAGAATAGAGACAGTTTTATTCCGGCATTTATCGATGCGATCGAGTTTTTCAATAATTTCCTCATATTTCTTTTGCACTATACTTCTATCCCAGTATTCATCCAGATTTATTATGATGTCCCGCACTCCCGGGTATTTGGGGTCAATGGGCTGAGGGAGGCTGCCATTGATCACCGCTGCATCTAACTGAGGAATATAGACCCCGTCTGGGATCACCGGATCAATAGATGAAACCCAAAATTCCACATCATACCCCTGCTGAGACATGAGTTCCCCCAACAGCCGGATAAAGGTTGATTTTCCGGAACCCGGAGCTCCTTTTAGAATGTAGACTTTACCCAAACTGTTCACCAGCTCGGGAATAAAAGTATAGAAGCCCTGATTGGTATAACTGCTGGCAAATACATAGCGGGTCGTTCCCCGATTGTTCAAAACTGACACCTCTTCTCACTTTTCTCTTAATATATTCAGTTGGTTGTCAAGAGGTGAACATTCTATCTCTAATCCGGCGCCATAACCTGGTGGCCATAGCAAAAACACTATCGTCACTCACACACAGATAACAGACGCTGTCGTGGTCGGGCACCGGGATTATCCCTAGATCATTATCGGCGTTTAGCGATACTTCCCGAGTAAATTGTTTATTTCCCTGGGCAATCTCCAGCACCGGTGATTGCCCCCCGCTCTTAACCAGTTGCTGTACAGCCAGGTATCGATCCACTTCCCGGCCGTTCACAGCTAATATTATATCTTGGGAGCGTAATCCGCACCGGTACGCGGGTGTACCGGGCAGCACGTCTAAAACCATAACCCCGCGCCCGGGCGGAACATAGAGGGGCGTTCTATTTTCCGCGCGCATGCCCAGCCAGATAACCAATTCATGTCCCAGGGGACTAAATAACGCTGCCAGAGGCAGGAATAAACTGTATCGGGAGGCAAGAACCGCTAAGATAAGCAGTCCCGCACTAAACATCAACAAATGCCAGGCGGATTTTCGCACCGCCTGACGAGGAGTCTGGGTAGTGCTGATTTCACCATAACCCAACATGGCCAGAACCGGAACCAGTACATAAGTGTGGCTCTCAGAAATATCCGTATAACCCTGCAGTAATGGCCACCAATCCGGTGAGAGTATGGCTCCGGAGGGCTCAATCATACCTACGGTTATTAGAGCTGCCAGGGGTATTGGCCAGAATAGCTGCAGGTTAAACCCCCCGCGCAAACCGCCGGCTTTTTTTATATAAACTGGCAAAGGACTGTATGATCCGTTTATTAAAATCAATAAACTTTCGATCAGATGTAAAACTCCTACCAGGCCCATAAGTTGGGGAATGTTGATGCTGGGGTAGGCAAACAGCAGATTACTTATGCTGAGCAGTCCAGCAGCATAAGCAAAACAGATGAAACGCGGTTTGATGAGCATAAGGAGGATTGCCACGAGCCATAAATGACCTATCGCTATCCCGGAAATATCGACCCCCAGAAAGACCAGTAAGATGCTGCCCAATATTCCGCCTAATAATCCTAACATAGTGGACACCAGGGCCGAGCGCCCATAAATATTCTTTCTACCCTGGAGCAGAGGTTCGGACATTGTTTGCAAACGCCGGTATTGCAGGGTTACCAGCCCAAAAAGGAGTAGATATATAAATATAAAAGAGGGCGATGTCAGAGTACTTACCAACACCCGCCCCAGTTCTCCAAGGATGGACCAGAAAAATCCCACCCTCACACCTCCGATAAGCAGAGATTATTGTGTCTGTTGACTTAACAGTTCTATCGCTCTTTCAAGCTGTAAATCTTGATCGCCCTTATCAGGATTTTTCACCACATGATCGGGATTTATTCCAATTTCGTTTATATCGGTTCCTTTAGGAGTAAAATATTTTTGAGTAGTTAACTTGAGGGCCCCGCCATCGGCCAAAGGATAAACGGTCTGTACCAGGCCCTTGCCAAAAGTCTTTTCACCGACCAAAACAGCGCGTCCATTGTCTTGCAAGGCACCCGAGAGGATTTCCGAAGCGCTGGCGCTATTGTTATTAACTAATACGATCAGGGGGGTGTTGTCACCACCGGCAGTTGCTTTGTGGATTGTTTCCCGCCCTTTGGAATCTTTGAGACTCACCACCTCACTATCGCCCAGAAATAGATCGGCTATAGTCAGCGACACAGGAAAGTCGCCCCCGCCATTATCCCTCAGATCCAAGATTAAACCCTTGACCTTCATTTCTTCCATCTTGTTTACACTGGCTGCCATCTCCTGGGCTGAACCCGCATGGAACTGATTTAGTTTGATATATCCTAGCAGCGGTTTTTCGCTTACTATCTTATCTTCTACCGAGGGGACGTTGACAATTTCCCTGATGATTTTGAAATCAATCTCTTTGCCTTCGTCAGGCCGAAATACTGACAAATCCAACTGGGTGCCGGGATCTCCACGCATCAGGTGGACTGCGTCATCCTGGCTCATTCCTAAAGTAGTCTCACCATTTATTTTGGTGATAATATCTCCATTTTTTAAACCAGCCACTGCTGCGGGCGTGCCTTTGATGGGGGATACGATGGTAAGTTTGCCGCCCTCCATTCCCTCCACATACACCCCAATGCCTCCAAACTCAGGATTAAGCTGCAGTTGCAATTCCTCCCACTGATTCTTGCTGAGATATCTGGAATAGGGATCATCGAGTGAGGTTACTATCCCGGCCGTGGCACCTTCCAACATTTTATTGCCAGGGAGCGCATTGAGGGAATCAGTTTTGATTAATCCCATCACAGCGAACATACTGCTCCAGCCACTCCAATTGGTCGCAGCAGCATAACCTACCATTAGAAAAACTACCAGGCCGAATATAGCGAAGAAACCCCTGATTCCTTTAAAAATTTTATTATCTTTCAATATCACACCACCATATTATATTTTATTATCGTGCTACCATTAATATGTTACTCTATGCGCGATGGTAAAACAATGAATTAGTCAATAAAATTGTAAATTTCTTCCACACATCATAACTTAACAGTCCCGCTTCCAGAAAAACCCGGCCCGTTTTATATTTGAGGGTTTTGCATAATTCGTTTTTTTCTTAAAAATAACCGGCATTTTAGAATTGTCATCCTGAGGCAACGCCGAAGGATCTTAAAGATTCTTCGCTAACGCTCAGAATGACAAGTTGGATTTTTCCATTATACAAAACTCTCATTTAAATACCCGGTGATAGGGTTTCTTACAACCCATCAACTCAGCCCAAACAGCTGGTCAAACCCAAAATGAGTCAGGGGGTAGTTCCGAGACTGCTGAAAAAGTAATCTTTTGCGTGTCATTCTGAGCGATAGCGAAGAATCTCGTTAGCTAAAGGCCCAATGTTACGGACTTCAAAAGAGATCCTTCGTCGCCTGTAGCTCCTCAGGATGACATGTATGATACTTTTTCAGTGGTCTCGGTAGTTCCCCCTGACTCATTTTGTTACCCTCTAAACTATCTTAGATGTATCCTCTGGGGTTGACCGGGGTGCCGTTTTTGCGCACCTCGAAGTGAAGATGAGGTCCGGTGCTCCAGCCTGTGCTGCCTACTTTGCCAATGGTCTGTCCTTTACTTACCTTGGCCCCTACACTGACCAGGCGGCTGGATTGATGACCATACAGGGTAGATATTCCAGCCCCGTGATCAATGATAATCGCGTTGCCATAAGCACCCAACCACCCTGAAAATATGACCGAACCTCCATCTGCCGCTACTATCCTGGCTCCACTGGGAGCCCCTATATCAATGCCGGTATGTAATTTGTTTTTCTTTAGAATAGGATGATATCTCATCCCATAAGCTGAAGTAATATTGGTATAGCCGGGAGTTGGCCAAGTATATGATCCAGTTCCTATGCTGGCCCCACTTTTACCCTGCAGCCTGAGTATCATCGCTTCCGCCTGCGCCGACGCCTGCTCCATCTCCCGTATAGCCTGGGCATATTTCTGTTTTTCTTGCTGGACACTGCCCAATACTACTTTTTTATCATTCAATTGGGTGGCCAAAAGTTGTTGCTTTTCTTCCCGGGCTGCCTTGGCTGCCAGTAGTTCACGCTTCTGCACGTCCAGGTCGGCCTTCTTATTGTCCAAATCTTTTTTACGGCTATTGATGGTATCGATTAAATCCTGATCTTGATCTATGATCGTAGTCAGCATATCCATGCGGGTAATAAGATCCTTGATATCATTAGCCCCCAAAAGGACCTCCAGATAGGTACTATCCCCTTGTTCATATATTACTACCAGCCGTTCTCCGAGTATTTCAGTCTGCTTGTCCAGTTCCTCTTGCTGAATTTTTATCTCTTTTTCTATAATGCCAATATTCTTTTGCAGATAGGCTACTTGATCTGCCAGAACCGCTATGTCCTGCCGGGTCCTTTCGGCATCCTGTTCGATGCTCTGTACCTGACCCAAAATTGTCTTCTCGGCTCGGGAGGCCTTATTAAGTTTGCTTTGCTGCTGGTTTATCTTCTGATTCAGTTTGTCCAACAACTGTTGCTGATCGCTTAGTTGATCAGCATTTACCGGCATAATCAATGCCGTCATCATAATTAGGGCCAGAAATCCAGTTAGTACTTTTCGTTTGAGCATTATTCTCCCTACTCCCCCTCTCCCAATTCGTTACTCTTCCCCCAATTAAACATCCAAGAAACGGTTTAATGAAATATAGGTTCCCGCAACACCCAGCAAGGCTCCGGCCGCCACAAGGGACAGATACAGATTAATTAGCATGTTTTGCTGATAAACTACCGGTATGAAAAACAGAGCGGTTTGCATGTTGTTAACCAGAGAACTGTACCCCGCTGCCAGCAGGCCAATTGCTATTACAGCCCCCGCCAAACCCATTAATATTCCCTCGATAAAAAAGGGCCAGCGCACAAACCAATCAGTAGCCCCAATCAGCTTCATGAGATATATCTCTTTGCGGCGCGCAAAAACGGACAGACGTATGGTGGTGGCAATCAGGAATATAGCTCCTAACGCCAGGATAACCATGAAACCAATACTTATTATCTTGACCCATTTGGATACCTCAAATAGTCTCTCTACTATACCCTGACCGTAATTCACCTTATAGACGCCCGCTATCTCCTTGATGCTCTGGGCTACCTGGGCCACCTCCTGAGGATTCTGGGCTTTTACCTCGTAGGTATTGGGCAGCGGATTTTTTCCCAGGGTTTTTTCCAGATCATAGTCCCTTTCAGCAAATTTCTGCTGCATTCTTTGCAGAGCCTCAGCTTTAGAAACAAAGACCACCGCTTCAACTCCATCGGTCTGCTCTATTTTCCCTTTAATACCCGCTACCTGTGCTTCAGTTAGAGAATTATCCAAATAAGCAATAATTTGAATATCCGATTCCAGTTGGTTCATAAAATTGCCGGCATTGACGGTCATTAAAACCGCCACCCCCAGGAACAGTATACAAATTGTCATAGTTGATATGGTGGCAAAACTCAAAACCCGATTGCGCGACAACGAAGTTAAGGCTTCCTTGAAAAAATATCCAAAATTTTTAATTTTCATCATTACAACTCCAAAGCACAAACATCTGACAAAACGCGCCCGGCCTCCAGAGTGACCACCCGTTTACCGGCGCTTCTCACTAATTCGCGCGCATGGGTCGCCATCACAATAGTTGTGCCTTTGCGATTAATGTCGTAGAGCAACTCCATAATTTCCTGGGCAGTGTCCATGTCTAGGTTGCCGGAAGGCTCATCAGCAATCAGCAACAGGGGACGATTAGCGATTGCGCGAGCGATGCCCACCCTCTGCTGCTCACCTCCTGACAGCTGCCCCGGGAAGGATTTTTCCTTGCCCTTTAAGCCCACCATTTGTATAACCTCGGCCGTGCGAGGCCCAATATCCTTATTCCTGGTTCCAACTACCTTCAAAGCAAAAGCAATATTCTCCGCCACAGTTTTGTTTTCCAGAAGTTTAAAGTCCTGAAATACAACTCCCATGCTGCGGCGCAATTGCGGCACTTCGCTGCGCTTCATCCGCACAATACTCCGGGATGAGATAAAAATCTGACCCTGGGTAGGAATTTCCTCCCGAAACAACATCTTGATAAAGGTGGACTTCCCGGCTCCGCTGGGGCCCATTAGAAAAATAAATTCACCGCGATCTATTTTCAAAGAAACATCATTTAACGCTTTAACTCCATTACGGTACACCTTGGTAACATTATAAAATTGAACTAACATGCTATTCCTCCGGTAATATCTGCAAATCAAGCCGAAAGCGCCGGTAGAAGTTGTGGTTGCACTTATACTATCGACATTGGTATGGTTAAAATCGTAGATAGTATAAAGAAAACCCAACTTGTACCAAGCCGAAGGCGCCGGTGGAAGTTGTGGTTGCACTTATACTATCGACATTGGTATGGTTAAAATCGTAGATAGTATATAGGAAACCCAACTTGTGCCAAGCCAAAGGCGCCGGTAGTGGCTATGCATCTATCATAATACAAAAAAACCACCATTAATAGGTGGTTCTACAAAAGACTCCTAATTCCTTTAAGAAATTATTTCTTTTTAATTAAAATGTGGGTATTTGCTACGATTTTATCGACAGTCAGCCCATAATATTCCAATAGCTCATCAGGACTGCCCGACTGGCCAAAGACATCCATTATACCCATCCTCAAGACTGGTACCGGGCATTGTTCGCAAACCACTTCGCAGACTGCACCACCCAGTCCTCCCAGAATACTGTGTTCTTCTACAGTTAAAATAGCTCCGGTTTCACGGGCCTTGCGGGCAATCAGTTCCTGGTCGATCGGTTTTATCGTATGCATGTCTATCACCGAGACCTCAATCCCCTGCTCCTTTAGTCTATCTGCTGCCTCCAGGCATTTCGCGGTCATAATTCCGCAGGCAATCAGCGTGGCTTCCTGCCCTGACCTTAGTTCTATCCCTTTGCCAATAGTAAAATTCATATTATCATCATAGAGCAACGGAACAGAAGGGCGTCCCAGGCGCAGGTAAACCGGACCGGGGCGATGGTATATGGCTTCGACCGCTTTTCCGGCCGAGGTTCCGTCCGCTGGCACTACCACACAGATATTAGGTACGCTGCGCATGACCGCTATATCCTCAACTGATTGATGGGACCCCCCATCTTCACCCACCGTAAGTCCAGCATGGGTCGCACAGACTTTAACATTTAAATTAGCATAAGCCAAAGAATTGCGGACTATTTCAAAAGCCCTGCCCGTCGCGAAAATAGCAAAAGAGCTGGCAAATACTGTCTTGCCCACGGCAGCCAACCCGGCCGCCATTCCCATCATGTTCTGTTCGGCGATGCCGGCGTTTATAAATCTTTCCGGGAAAGCTCTGGCAAAATCAACTGTCTTGGTCGATTTGGACAAATCGGCATCCAGTACGACCACATCGTCATATCGATTCCCTAACTCGACTAAAGCTTTACCATATGCATCCCGGGTTGCTTGCTTTTCCAACCTGGTTCCTGGTTTTCCAAACTATATAATTTCATATAGTCCAGCATCCTACCGACTTGTAGGACGGGTAGCTCACAGGATTCGCTACCTTGGAGTGTAATCCTGGACA
>JBAYYO010000031.1:0-12561 GCA_041672985.1 Syntrophomonas sp.
CCTTCAGATTCCTCCTCACGGCGGACACCCTTGCTCTTGGCTAATGGTTGGTAACTACTAACCCCCATAGTGGACTTTCACCACCTAGTTAATCGCCATGCGTGGCACACTAAAACAGGTCAGGCAAAAAACTTCACCTGACCTTATGATTTCTAAACAAAATAACTTTTAACCGGCGGGGGCTAAACTCCCTAACGCCCCGCATCATAGCGGTAAATTAATGTAACAACAGACCGTCCGAGACCACTGAAAAAGTACCATAAATGTCATCCTGAGGAGCTCCAGGCGACGAAGGATCTCTTTTGGAAGTCCGTAATATTGGGCCTTTAGCTAACGAGATTCTTCGCTATCGCTCAGAATGACCCGCAAAAGAGCACTTTTTCAGCATTCTCGGACGATCCCCTTGTTACATAGTTCTCTCGTTATATAAGTTGGCGGCCTTCGTTAAAGGCCTTCAGGTTGATATCCAGGGCTTTGGCAGGGACAATGGCGCGGATGGCTTTTTCGACTTCTTCAGCCGGTAGTCCAATCGCCTGGCTCAACATACCGACCAGGACAACGTTGGCAGCCTTGGTATTGCCACAACGGTCAGCTATATCCGTAGCATCCACAATACTGGTTTTCGGTAGCAAGGCGGCAATTTTATTATGAATGTCATCGGGGTATTTGGCTTTGCCACTCATAACCGGCAGCGGGTTTACTCTCTCGTTATTTATTATCACCATTCCATCCGGTTTTAAGTAGTCTAACCAACGAGCCGCTTCTATTTTTTCAAAAGCTAGTATTATATCGGCTTCACCCTTGGTAATAATCGGTGAGTAAACTCTGTTTCCGTAGCGAACCTGTGAGACAACACTGCCACCTCTTTGAGCCATGCCGTGAATTTCAGATACTTTTACATCATACCCCATCTGCACTGCAACCTGGGCGATGATGCGACTGGTAAGCAAGGTGCCCTGACCGCCAACTCCAACTATTAATACATTAGTTATCTTGTCCTGCATCCGACTACACCTCCACTCGCTTGATCGCATCAAATTTACATACCTGCTCACATAGTCCACAGGCAACACAACCGTCATTCATCTGGGCTTTTTTATCCTCATCGATGAACGATACTCCGGTACATCCTACCCGGATGCATAACTTGCACCCGGTACATAATTCCGTATCAACAAATAATTTATGATCAGGTTTGGGCATCCCAGGAAGCAGGGCACAGGAGCGTTTACAAATAATTACGGAGGGCTCCCGGCGGGCCAGTTCTTCTTTTAAGGTGGCTTCCAATGCTTCAATCCGGAGCGGATCAACAACCCGCACATGTTCAATCCCTATAGCCCTAACTATTGCCTCTATATCAAGCTTTTTGGTGGGTTTCTTAGTGATGGTGACCCCGGTAGCGGGATGGTCCTGATGGCCGGTCATGGCTGTGGTGTCATTGTCTAAAATCATAACTGTGGAAGTCCCGCCATTATAAACCACATCGATCAGACCTGTTATACCCGAATGAACAAAGGTAGAATCTCCGATTACCGCTACGGTTTTAGCTGCGAACTCAGGTCCACGGGCTTTTTCCATACCCATGGCCGCGCCGATACTGGCTCCCATACAGATACAGGTGTCCATCGCTTCCAGAGGACTGATGGCGCCCAGAGTATAGCAACCGATGTCGCCCGCCACTACCAGACGCATTTTACGCAGCACATGAAAAACTCCGCGGTGCGGGCATCCAGCACACAGCAGCGGTGGACGGGCCGGGATTTCCTTTTCCAAATTAAACCCTTTCGGTTCAGCAGCACCGGCCAGTTTCTGTTTGAGATACTCGGCGCTATATTCACCTAGTAAGGTAAATTGTTCTTTACCAACAACCTCAATTCCCCATGATCTTACCTGTTCCTCTATAACCGGTTCCAGCTCTTCAACTACCACTAACTTATCCACCTTAGCGGCAAAAGATTTAATCAGTTGTTTGGGGAGCGGATTCACCATACCCAGTTTCAAGACTGATGCATTAGGAAAAGCCTCTTTTACATATTGATACGGAACCCCGCTGGTTATTATCCCCAGGCTGGTATCATTTAGTTCAATTCGGTTTAACGGCGTAGTTTCAGCATACTCTTCCAACTGCCGCAAACTTTTCTCCACTTCCACATGGCGAAGTTTGGCAAAACCGGGTAGCATGACATATTTAGCCGCATTTTTCTTATAAGGCTTTAATGGAACTTCCTGCCTCTCCCCTATTTCAACCATAGTTTGCGAATGGGCCAGCCGCATAGTTATTCTGAGCATTACCATGGTGTCAAACTGTTCACTGATTGCAAATGCCAGTTTGGTGTAGTCAAGGGCCTCCTGACTATCAGCAGGCTCAATTACCGGCATTTTGGCAAAGCGCCCGTAACCGCGGTTGTCCTGTTCATTCTGGGAGGAGTGCAGGCCCGGATCATCAGCAGATACGATGACCAGCCCCCCGTTGACACCCATATATGAAAAAGAATAGAGCGGATCGGCAGCCACGTTGACTCCAACATGCTTCATAGCTACCAAAGTACGTGCCCCGGCAATAGATGCCCCGGCCCCCACTTCCAAGGCCACCTTCTCGTTAGGCGCCCATTCCGCATAAACATCTGGATACTCAGCTATGCCGTTTACAATTTCGGTACTGGGTGTACCTGGATAAGCGGTTGCTACGGTAGCCCCAGCTTCATAGGCTCCGCGGGCAATTGCTGCGTTACCTATCATCAACTTTTTCATTAAAATCCTCCATTCTTAACTTCGATGCCTTCTGCAATGCCATTCTCCAATCGTTTCACTTAATAGTTGGGCCATATTATAAACAAGTCCTAAACCAGGATTATTATTACTTCTGGCGCCGCGTTTATTAAGTCTGACATCTACAACCCCGGTTATAGAAAACTGGCCTACGGCGGGCAGATTCTTGGCAAAAGCCTTCCCCGGCACCAGGCTGCCCGATCGCAGTTGAATAAAACCTATTTCCTTTTCGTCCCCCACTGAGGCATCGATAGCAATAATCGTTTTGTCTCTATAAAGCTGCTGCGCTTCTTTGATGCCTTGCCGCAGATTCTGGGCATGCATCGGTTTGTCCAGAGTTCCCAGTACCGGCAACTCTGGATCATAAGCCTGCAGCATTGTGCCCGTCAATGGGCCAAAGCAGTCCAGGATATGACGGTCAGAGCCTATACAGACGTATATTGGCTCTGCTTCATTATCCAATAAATTCGAAAGCGTAAGGAGCAATACCTCCCGTGCCAGGCTATCCTTATAATGGATTTTAGCTGTACCCATTACGACTTCCTAAACAGCCAAAACCTGAGTTAGTGACTGTATAAATCGTTCATTCTCGGCTTCTGTTCCTATTGTCACCCGGATAAAATTAGGATGGCCAAAAATATCCCCGGTCCGAATAATGACACCCATCTGCAGCAGAGCTTTGAATACTGCCTGGCAGTCTTTACCTGTGTCCAGGAAAATGAAGTTGGCCTCGGTAGGTACATAGTTAAGCCCCAGCTTATCGAATTCGCTGTACAGATATTTCTTTCCCACTGAGTTTATAGCGCGGCTGCGCTGGACATGTTCAACATCATCGATGGCCGCCAACGCACCTATCTGGGCCATACTATTGACGTTAAAAGGTTCGGTTATCATTTCTACCGCCTGGGCTATCTCTGGCAGGGTTAAACCGTACCCTACCCTTAATCCTGCCAGTCCATATATTTTGGAAAATGTGCGCAGAACTATGGCATTCCGGCCCGCCTTAACATACTTCAGACCGCTGGTAAAGTCCGCACTTTCCGTATATTCTCCGTAAGCCTCATCAAAAACTACCAGAACGTCATCAGGAACCCGCTCCATAAAACGCTCGATTTCCGCATCCTTAACAATGGTTCCGGTGGGATTGTTGGGGTTGCATATAAATACCATTTTAGTTTTATTATTTATGGCTTTTAATATAGCATCTAGATCAAAAGTGAAATTATTAAGAGGAACTTCCACGCCCTCGGCTCCCATAATTTTAGCGGTAAATTCGTACTCAGAAAAGGAGGGATGCCCGTATACTATCTGGTCACCGCGGTTGAGAAAAGTAGTTGCCAGCAGCATTAATATTTCATCAGAACCATTGCCAACCAGAACACCATTTTCGCCCATCCCATTTACAGCTGCCAACCTGCTTTTAAGATTGTAACAGTTGGCATCCGGATAAATGTGCATCAGGTGCAGACTTTCTCTGACCGCCTCAACCGCCTTGGGCGAACAACCCAGAGGGTTTTCATTGGAAGCAATCTTGATAATATCATCCAGCCCCAATTCCCTTTTTACCTCATCAATCGGTTTGCCCGGCACATAGGGCTTGAGGGTGAATACTTCGGGTCTGGCTCTGTCTTTAATAAAATTCGTCATGTACATACTCCTATCTGAATCTATTTATCTCTTTTATCAAAAACCCTGACCGCTTTGCCAAGGGTTCTCTCAATATTAAATGGCTCTACTAATCTTACTTTAGGAGTTAATGATAGAGTAATATAAATATTAGCGTTCTCTTAATGTTTTATTATAACGTAACAAGTCATGAATAGTCTCTATATTTTTTTGCTGGGAATCAGAATCTAAGTTTGCAAAATCGATGCTTAATAAGGTAGCTTTTATGATATCATCTATCTCCGGATTGGGCTCATTGGATTTCCATTCCCTTAGTAACTCTATTAATCCCCTATCATCTTTCCCCATTAAGGTTAGATCGAGAATTGAAAGAAGACAATACATCTCCTCCTCGTTTAAGTCACCTTTTTGCATATGCAGATTGACAATCAGGCTTGCCACCGCATCATATAGCTTTTTGCTGTTGCTATCCATTGGTCCCATTATACCGATACCCTTTTTACATCCTTCATGGTCTGGCGCTGC
The DNA here is from genome assembly GCA_041672985.1 of Syntrophomonas sp. Taxonomy (GTDB): domain Bacteria; phylum Bacillota; class Syntrophomonadia; order Syntrophomonadales; family Syntrophomonadaceae; genus PHAA01. The sequence goes on from JBAYYO010000031.1 coordinate 4,921, forward strand.
AAATCGAAATAGATAGGTATGCGGATGCCGCTCTGCCCATCGCGATTCTTATCTATAAATATGGCGTAATTCGGCATAATATCAAACTTCTTTAACTCTTCACTTTCTTCTTGTTCCTCTTTGGATATTGGACTAAGTTTTAACATGAGGTCACTTTCGTTTTTCATTCGTTTGGCCCCCTGCAGAGTGCCGTCCGGATTCAATTGCACTAGGCACATAACCACAATTTGCAGATTTTGGGCCAGCATCTTCTGGGTTTTGACTATCTGCTCCAATACCTGCCATTCCTGCAAGCGGGGATCTTGTTTATCCATGCGTCCCACATAGTCTATTATCATCATGTCTATGTTTTTTTGAGCCTTGAACTTACGAGCTATAGAAATAGTCTTCTCCGGAGTTAAATTGGGACAAGGATAGGAGTAAAACCCGCTTTGACCTAGATCTGAATAACCTTTTAATATCTGCGATAATTCTGATTCATTAATCTCACCACTGCGAACCCTCTCATGTTCTATGCCCGATAATATCGAACCCCAGCGCAGAGCTATCTGCGGCCGGCTCATCTCGGTATTCAAGTAAAGTAAATTACTCTTGTTCCGGATGGCAATAGCATTGGCCGTGTGGAGAGCAAACGAAGTTTTACCGTGTCCGGTCTGAGCCCCCAGAATAATCAAATCTCCTGGTTTATATCCCAGGGTTACCTTATTAAGATTATAGAATCCGGTCGGCAGTCCATCCAGCGGGATTACACCTTTGTATCGTTCCTTGATATCTTTATACCGCAGGAAACGACGTTCTACCTCCTCATACCCTAACTTGGCTAAATCTTCCGGGTTATCAACGTGATCATCAATCTCCAGCGCAGTCAGATTAGTCAACTCTTCTTCCGCCGACATTAAAATCTGTTCAACATCCTGATCAGTCTCTTCGTTTAAGACTTGATAACTCTTTCTCAAGAAATATTCAAACTTGCGCAAACGGCTTTTATCCCGCACTTTTTGAATCCAGAATTTAATATTGCCATCATAGATATAGTGCTCAGCAATATAGCCTAAATCTTCAATATCCCTGGTGCTGGTCAGCATACCCAGAGTATGAGCCTGTTTTATAACCTCTACATAGGTTGGGGTGATTTCTCTTTCATACAAACTGCTGGTCAGTTCAAAAACGGTGGCATGCTGGGGTGAATAAAAATCACCGGGTAGCAAATCATTACAGGCTTCAATACATGCTTCTTCCGAGTGCAGCATTGAAGATAGAACCCGCCGCTCGCTTTCCAGATCAATCAGATGTGGTTTTAAATCCATTTCCTCTAGCACAATCAATTCTCCTCTATTAGAAATGCCAGGGCTAACCCTGGCATTTATTATACCTTACTTTTTAATTCGGCTAAAACCTCTGGAGGTACATAAAATTCATATTCGCCCTTATTATGCTTGCCGGCCCCATTTTTCCCGACAGGATTCGTTGTTTTTCCTGATTTGGCCCGGTTCTTAAAGGCGATTAACTCCTTATCCACATCATTCAGGTTCCTTATCTCTTTCGCCATCCAATTGTTCAAGACGCTGTCGATATATTCCAGACCGCCGTTCTTGGTGCGCTGGCACATAAGCTCTCCAGCCTTCATAATCATCTGATGGGTAAATCCCCAATCATATCGCCATTTATTATAAACCTTGCGGCGGGCCTCAGCGCTCATGTCCAAACCTGTGAAGTTGCCAAACTCGGCCGCATCAGGATCAAAGTGACTGCGGGTAGTGGTTTTATCCTGATCAACATAGTTTTTAAAATAAACATCCAACCCATCAACATTGTTAACCGCATATTCTTTTAAATCTCTGGCTATCCTGGTAATATCGCGCGGATTAGTAATCTTCCGCTCAAAAGCTAATTCCAGCATGCACAAGAGAAATTCAGGAGTAAACCCGAAATCGGTCAACCACTTCTGCAGTTCATTCTCCATTTTTACACTGAGCAAGTTGCCGGTCTTCTTGGCAATAAAATCGGCTACCCTTTTATAATTTATATCCGAGGAGGCGAAATTGTCCAGTGAGGACCGCATTCTCTGTTTATTAAGTTCCTGCTCCAACTCGTCTATCCGGGCTTGGTATTCCTCGATCTGTTGATCTGTTTTAACATCAGCTTGCTCCAGGCCTGGTGAGGGCGTCATCTCAGGGTGATCTCGCAGCACCAATTGCTCCAGTTTAATCATTAAGGGCTCCAACCGCACAATCTTCTCCGTAAAGTTTTTCGCGCCATTCTCACTCAATTCAATAACCCCTTGTTTGGATAGCTTTTGTAGCCTTCGCGAAAGTTTATTAGTAGTAAGAGTCGAACAATTAAGCAATATCTGCCCGGTTCTCACACCAGACTGGAACAGAGGCTTGGCCCGTTCAAATGCATAAAAAATAGCCGAGAGTATACCAATATCCTCCATGTCAAGATCCAATTCCTTGGCATAGAAAAATACCGCACCCGGCAAATGGACATATCCCCAGCGAAATATTTCCAATGACGTAGTCCTATATTGCATTCATTTTCCATCTCCCACTTGTGAAAGTTTAAAAATTATAGCACTATATCCTCGCTGTCAACAACTATACAATCGTGCGATTACATCCAAAATACTTATTAATAAAAACAAAAAGACTATTAAACTCTTCTATAAGGTTAACAACCAACTTGACTGGTTTAGTATCCCGTTATGACTGGAGATTGGATTATTTGAGCCTAATTGGGACAAATAAAATCGCCGGGTAAAAACCCGACGATTCGGACTGCTGTACTGCTAAGGAGGGAAGGATCTTCTTCCCTATTAATAAGAATTAAATTTCATCTTCTAGTTTCTTTAGGGTCTCAATCAATTCATCATATAAGGCTTTATCATATTTTTCCTGGAACACACTGTTTAAGCGGCTCCTTAAACTTAGATACATTTTCTCAGCAATTAAGGCTTTATTGAGAGCCGCAGCTCTATGATCCGGTAAAGCATGGGCGTGAACCACCTCGCCCGCCGAGATTACTCCCTCCGGTTTCAGTTCATATTCATCCAACCAGTTGGGAATAATAACCGGAATGCCCAATTCCTTTTGAATAAGATCAGCCAGCACCGGTTGGACCTTTTCTTCGCCATGTACTAGAAAAACGGTTTTGGGTTTTTGTTGGTAATTTCTTAACCAGGAAAGCAATCCAATCTGGTCCGCATGGGCTGAATAGGCCTCTATAGATTGAATGTCAGCCTTGACTACCAACTGATCACCATGAATAGTGACCAGTTTCTCTCCATCCAGGATTCTGCGTCCCAGCGTGCCCATAGCCTGATAACCCACAAACAGAATGGTGCTTTCGGGCCGCCACAGATTATACTTGAGATGGTATTTGATTCTACCGGCGTCACACATCCCGCTGGCAGAAATAATAATCGTATTACCTGCTGTATTGTTGAGTTCCACCGAGTCTTCCCTGGTTCTCGAGAACTTCAGGTTAGGCATTTTCAGCGGATGTCGCCCGCTGTTGACCAACTTCATCGATTCTCGATCATAATATTCCAGGTTTCTCTGAAATATCTCAGTAGCTGCTATGGCGAGGGGGCTGTCAATATAGATATCAATACCTGGATCAAGCAAACCCTCCGCCTGTAAATTGCTCAAATCATAGAGGAGATCCTGGGTTCTCTCCACTGCAAATGACGGTATGATCAGATTGCCTCCCCGGCGCATGGTATCGTCAATGACATCCTTGAGCTGTTGGGCCCGGTTACTTACACCTTTATGATAGCGGTCACCGTAAGTAGATTCCATCACAACATAATCGGCGTTTTCAATAATGGTGGGGTCTTTTATGATGGGTTGATTGCCCTGTCCCAGGTCACCACTGAAAACAACCTTTTCCTTCTGCCCATCTTCTTCAATCCATAATTCAATTATACTGGAGCCCAGGATGTGCCCGGCATCTCTAAGCCTGATCTCCACACCCTCAGCCAGTTGAATCATTTCATCATAATTCAAATGATGAAATTGCTGCAGACACTCCACTGCTTCTTCGGCAGTATAAATTGGGTCCAGCAATTTTTTACCCGCCCGGCTCAATTTACGATTCTTCATTTCTACTTCAGTCTCTTGTATATGGCCGGCATCCGGCAACATAATCTCACAGAGCTCGACAGTAGCAGGGCTGGCATAGATGGGCCCTTTGAAACCCGCTTTACATAACTTGGGAGTCAGACCCGAATGGTCGATGTGAGCGTGAGTAATGATGAGAAAATCAATTGATGTGGGATCAACCGCAAAATCCCCATAGTTCTTTTCCTTTAATTGCTTGTTACCTTGAAAAAGGCCACAATCGACTGCGAACCGCACCTTACCAGTATCGATGACATAGAAGGAACCGGTAACAGTTTTTGCGGCACCCAGAAATTTAATTTTCATTCAGGCAGCCTCCATTTTTTCAAACATTGTATCTATTATACTGCAAACGCTTAAACTGTAAACAGTTAGACTGCAAAGATTTTCCTGGCCTCTTTCTTTTTGCCAAACTTATAATAGCCCTCATAAAACTCAGCGATTTCCAGTCGTATCAACATGCGATTGCCACTTTGACAGGCCCGGTTGATGTTATCAAAACTATTGCGTCCAAAATCTCTAACCATTTCACTGCTGTCCAAACCATCCACCAGTTCACTATATTTAATATGTATCTTTTCAAAAATGCCAAAATACAGCTCCTGCATCTGCGTCAACCTGTTGTTGATCTGGGTTATCTGAAAATCTTCTCGTTCCACCAACTGCATAGTGCTCTGCAACAGACTATGCAGAAGCTGGTTGTGAAAAATAGCCACCATTAATTCTTTCTTGTACTGTTTAGTTAGTAAATAATGAATATAATCTCTGAATTCTCTCCGATAGGTGGTATTTAGATTACTGACTGCATTGAGGAGTTCTATATCACTGGCATCAATATCAGCATACATGGGAAAAACCTCCTTCATCAATATATTTAAGAGGTTCAACCCACAAATCCTAATTCCTTCAGTTAAATATCGTAATATTGTTGTGTGTTTCCTTCATATTCGATTACTTTTGTAACTTACCGTAACAAGCAAGCATTTATTATTTGGTTTTATGTCGACAAACCAGCCGTCCCATCCTCTCTACGGCTTCTTCGATATTACTTACGCTGGCAGCATAGCAACATCTTATGAATCCTTCGCCGCTATTCCCAAACGCATTGCCAGGTACCACCGCTACCTGTTCTTCAAAAAGCAGCTTTTCGCAAAACTCCTCGCTGCTAAGCCCGGTACTGCGAATGGAAGGAAAACAATAAAAGGCTCCCCGCGGCTCAAAACATTCCAGCCCAATCTGTCGCAGGCCATTCACCATCAGTTTGCGCCGATAATTATAGTCTTCCACCATCTTGCGCATCTGACCTTCCCCATTACGCAAGGCCTCGATGGCTGCCTTTTGCGCCATAATTGGTGCACACATAATAGTGTACTGGTGTATTTTCGTCATCGCCGCAATAATATCCGGATGACCACAGGCATAACCAATTCTCCAGCCCGTCATCGCAAAGGCCTTGGAGAAACCGTCCATAACCAGAGTGCGATCCTTCATGCCCGGCAATGAAGCAATGGAAACATGCTCGCCATTATAAGTTAATTCCGAATATATTTCGTCACTTATTACAATAAGGTCATTCTTAATAATTATATCAACCAGGGCCTCCAGGTCTTCACGATACATAATGCCCCCGGTAGGATTGTTCGGGTAGGCCAGGATCAATACTTTACTGCGAGGCGTTATTTTGGCCGCCAGGGAATCCGGACGCAGACGATACTCATCCTGGTCGAATGTCTCCACTGGGACAGCCTTGCCATAAGCTAACTCAGTACCCGGTGCATAAGAAACAAAGCAGGGTTCAGGTATAAGAACTTCATCCCCAGGTTCCAACAGGGCACGCAGAGCAATGTCAATTGCCTCGCTGACCCCAACGGTTACCAGAATCCCTTGCTGCGGATCATATTCAACCCCGATCTTTCGCTTTTCGTATAGGGCAATTTCATCTCTTAACTCCGGCAGTCCGGAATTAGAGGTATACATGGTATATCCTTTCTCCAGGGAATACCAACAAGCTTCCCTGATATGCCAGGGGGTCACAAAGTCAGGTTCCCCCACCCCCAGAGAGATTACCCCCTCGGACTGGGAAACCAGATCGAAAAACTTTCTTATTCCGGAAGGAGGAATAGCTCTGACTGCCTGAGAAATATACGATTCCATTCCACTCATGGACTAACCACCAGCCTTTTATCTTCTTCAGGTTCCTCAAAAATAAAGTTATCCTGCTTATAGCGTTTGAGAATAAAATGAGTGACCGTGCTCTGCACATGTTCCAGAGTGGACAGCTTATGCGAAATAAAGCGGGCCACATCCTTCATCGTATTCCCTTCCACCACGACTGACAAGTCATAAGTCCCACTCATCAGATAAACACACCTGACCTCGGGAAAGCGGTAAATCCTTTCCGCTATGCTGTTGAATCCTACCTCCCGTTCGGGAATTACCTTTACATCAATCATAGCTGTAACCCCGTCACAACCTACCTTCTCCCAATTGATAACCGTACCATAACCAAGGATGGTCTTATCCTTGTCCATCTGCCTGATTAAAGCGGTAATTTTATTCTCGTCTTCCTCCAGCATGGTGGCCAGCGTCTTAACGCTCAAACGGGCATCTTGCTCAAGCAATTCCAGAATCCTCTTTCTTAAATCCATCTACACTGTTCCCCCTTAATAACATAATGCTACAGATACAAAAAAACCCTCATCCCTGAAAGGGACGAGAGTTTACTTCCCGCGGTACCACCCTATTTGGCCATTAAGCCCAACTTAATCCGATAACGGCCGTAACCGGCTGGCTTGGTGCTTATGCGTTAAAACCAGCGCTCCCAGGTGGCATTCATTACTGAGCTGTTACCGGTTCGCAGCAATCCCGGCTCTCTTAAAATCAGTTCAACAACTACTATCCTGATCATGACTTTGAGCATATAATATTAGCGGTTATGGTATCACTATAAATTTATTCCGTCAAGCTAATTATTTAAATAGCAAATACTTCCGTTTTAATAATAAATATTGAGCTGCATAGCCGCCCAGCAATAGCAATACAAGGCCTATCCAAATAAATCTTTCCATAGTCATCTTGGTTTTTAGTCCGATTAGCATCTGTTCCCTTTCCCCCGCAAAGTCAAAAATGCTTTGCTTTTCCTCCTTAATAGACGCCATAAGGCGGGTAGTACGATTAAGTTCATCTTCCAGGCGGTAATTCATGGTCCAATTGGCCTGACGGTCCTTCTGCAAATCCTTGATCCACCTGTTGTTTAGAGTCTGACCGGTATCATCAGCAACGATAAACGAGCCATACAGGGGAATACCCCGCGACGCAGATGGAGATTCAATCCCGATCAGCCGGCAGATGGTAGAAGCAACATCAATGACCATAGCCCCGCTTATACTCGCGTTAATCTTTACCCCCGGGCCGTAAATAATTAGAGGCACCATATTACTGGGGGATGAACTGCGGGCTGAAGTAACAATAATTAAGGAATTACCGTATACACCGCTGTCACGCAAACCCTGCAAAAAGA
>JBAYYO010000032.1:0-12331 GCA_041672985.1 Syntrophomonas sp.
GATCGTGCTCCTTTTTCCATGCCGATAGCTGATCTGGAATTCCTGGATGAGGGGTTAGATGAATTACGTCTGCTTAATTGGATGGAAATCCCCGTCGCAGTCTATGAAATATGTTGGGATGAAGCTGTGCAGATAGAGAACCATGAGGAAGAATTGGAAAATGTCTTGTCCTGGCTGGAAAGATTGATGATATTCAGTCGACCTGCCGACAGTAACATGATCTGGGTTTATCCCTATGCCCTGGTGAGGTAATAAAACCATGTGCCTCATTAGAATAATAAATTTAAGGAGGTAAATCGTATGGATTTAAAAGGTTCCAAGACAGAACAAAGCTTATTAGAGGCCTTTGCCGGAGAATCTCAAGCCAGGAACAAATACGATTTTTATGCCAGTCAGGCTAAAAAGGAGGGGTATGAACAGATTGCCGCTCTATTCGAGGAAACTGCTTTTAACGAGAAGGAACATGCTAAACGTTTTTTCAAACTGCTCATGGGAGGTTATGTTCACCCCACCGAGGAAAACCTGCTGACTGCCGCTTTGGGAGAGAATGAAGAACATACCGTTTTATATCCCCAATTCGAGAAAATAGCCCGTGAAGAAGGTTTTACTGAAATAGCCGACGTATTCCATGAAATTGCTGAAGTGGAAGAGGAGCATGAAAAGCGGTATCGCAAATTGCTGGATAACGTTAAGCGCAATACTGTTTTCAGAAGACCTACACCTGTAAAATGGAAATGCCGCAACTGCGGATATATCCACGAAGGACTTGAACCCCCCGAGGTATGCCCGGCTTGTGCTCATCCTAAAGCTTACTATGAAGAGCTGGCCGAGAACTACTAGAAATTATTATATTATAGATGCAATTTTACCAATAGACTCTACCCTGGGAGGAATTACTGGTTTTCAACCGAATCACTAGTAATGTTTTGGCCCGACCAAAGCGGCACGTACCTCAACTCAAGTGAGAAAGTTACGACATATAAAATAGCGGAGCCTCATAAAGAAGGTGGCTCCGCTATTATGTTTGATATCACCAGGGCCTAATTGGCAGCCAATTTATATGCCAATCCTGCTAAATCTCTGCGATTATATTCTTAACAAAACTCGGTAAATTAAAAGCCGCTTTGTGTATGCCCGGATTATAATATTTCAGGTCATATTTATTGGGGTTCAAAGTTTGCTCCGGATCGTATTTTTTAGATCCTATCGTAAAACTCCATAATCCACTGGGGTAGGTGGGAATATTGGCCAGGTACAACCGGGTAAGATCAAAGACCTGTTTTATTCCTCCATAAGCCATTTTTATCACATCGGCATTAAAAAAGGGCGATTCACTCTGGACTACCAGCATACCGTCATCCTTCAAGGCAGCCGAACACTCCCGGTAAAATTCGGGCGAAAACAACTGTACAGCTGGCCCCACTGGTTCTGTGGAATCCACTATTATAATATCAAATTCGTTTTTGTGTTGTTTAACATATTCTATCCCATCAGCAACAACTACAGTTGCCTTGGGATCATCAAAAGAACAGGCCAGCTCCGGGAAAAACTCCCGGGAAGCCTCAATTACCTTAGCATCAATCTCAACCAGGGCAGCCTTTTTCACGAGCGGATGGCGAACAGCTTCCCGCAGTGCGCCCCCATCTCCCCCACCAATAATGAGCACGTTGTGGGGGGCAGGATGTGAATTTAAGGCCACGTTGGTTATCATCTCATGATATACATACTCGTCCACGTCAGTGGTCATAACCATTCCATCCAGTAATAGCATTCTGCCAAATTGCTCGGTATTAACTACCGCCAAATGTTGAAACTCAGTCTTCTCCACTTTTAGAGTTTCAGTTATTTTACACGTAAACCCCAGGGATGGGGTTTGATATTCAGTTACCCATATATCCAATTAAGTTTTCCCCCCTAATTTTATTGGCAAATCATGCTGTAACCTGATTGGTTTGTTTTCACCTGTTTTAATGCAGTCTATAGAAACATACGCCCAGGGTCACTCTCGACTATGGGCAACAGGTTTTAATACCATAGAGGCACGGCTGCAAAAGCACAACCGATGTTCTCGACCACATGTTCAGTTGATGCCACTTTTACTTCATCTAATTCAATACCACGGATCCGAAAAGCTTCCTCCACCATCCTAGTCACCTTGGCTTCGGCTTCTTTCTTACTGCATTTGCCCGAAAATTCCATAATGACCCCAAAGCTGCCCTGCTTTATTCCCACGCCAACTGCTGCCGATATAATATCTCCGTGGTCGGAACTGGTGATAGAACCATAGGCTATGGGCAGCAATGAGCCCGGAGGTATTTCTAAGTCCGGTTCAAATTGACAGCCTGGAGGCAAAATACTGCTTACTCTAAGCAAATTGGTATTGCCAACGCGCGCCTTCAATAATGCGCCATCAAACGCGGTAAGCGAAGTTTCTCCCTCTGACGAAGCTGCCGTTACAAAGTATTTTTTGGGTAAAGGTAACATTGGGAACACCTCCAGATATTTTCTAGCACAATAGCACTATTATATACAAATAGTATGCAAAAATAAATAACAATTAATCAGGCCGGTGAATCAATCTTTCAGTGGCCATCGGTTAGGCTTCGCTGGTTTCCTTTAAGGCCTTTAAATATTCGAGAAAGTTGTTTACTGATTTGCGGCGGACTTTTTGCCGGGGATATATAACATACAAAAGTCTTTTGGCATCAATCTCATCCAGAATAATAGCTTTCATCTTGCGTTGTTCTATTCTTTTGATAGCCCACCGGGATACGATTGAGATGCCTACCCCGGATTCCACCATGGCAAGGACGGCTTCGGTGCTCCCCGCCTCCATGTATATATTTAAATCTTCCTTGCGAACCCCATGTTCAGTTAGCAGGCCTTCCACTGCTTTGCGGGTGCCCGACCCCTTTTCACGGAATATCCATCTCTCATTTAGCAGACTCATTAACTTGACCTCATGATTGCGAGCCAGTTTATGATTTTCCGGAACAATTACTACCAGTTCATCTTCTAACCATGGAAAGCCCTCTACCTTGCGGTTGTTGATCCATCCTCCAATAATGCCTATATCAATTTCTCTTTCCGCAACCTTTTGAAATATTTTTTCTGTATCGGCAATATCCATGCTTATGCTAATACTAGAAAACTTGTCTTTGTACAGTTTAATCAGGTAGGGAAGTATGTATTGACCCGGAATGGTACTGGCTCCTAAATATAGACTGCCGCGGCGACTCTCCGATACTTCCTCCATTGCTCTTTCAGTCTTCTCAACCGTTTTGATAATCTCGCGTGCATAGTTGTATAATATCTCGCCAGCTTCAGTTGGCTTTAACTTACGGCCCGATCTCTCTAAAAGCAACACTCCAAAATTATCTTCCAAACTCTGAATCTGTTTCGTAACCGCCGGTTGGGAAATGCCAAAATCCTCCGCTGTCTTGGATAAGTTCTGGTTTTCAACTACCCTGACGTAAGTCCTGAAAAGGTTCAGATTCATCTTAAAAAGCCCTCCAAAATAGTATCTACAGCTTCTTGCTCACTTAATCCCAGGGACATAAGTTTTATCAACTGTTCTCCAGCAATTTTGCCAATAGCTGCTTCGTGCGTTAGCACTGCTTCGGCATCTTCGGCCTGAAGTTCAGGTATTGACCTTATCCTGGCCTTATCCATAAGGATGGCATCACATTCAACATGTCCTACACATGCAGCCTGGCCTATCAAAGCCGCCCTGAATAGCTGAAAAGATTCTCCCTGAGCAACTGCCCTGGATAACACCTGGGCCGCCCCACCACTTCCTTCTATATATATTTTGATATCAGACTCGGCCTTTTGACCAGATTGAGTAAGCAATCGTTCGACAATTTTCAGATTTCCTCTAGCATGAACATGGGCTACCGTGGAGCGCACGGTATCATTCACTCCTTTGATTTGAACCATCTCTAATTCTGCGCTGGCGCCCTCTTCAATCGTAATAATGGTAGTCGGGTTCAAAACTCTTTGGCCCGCTGCGCTGCCTTCGCCGTAGTGCTTTTCCAGATATTTTAATTTAGCTCCAGCTTTTACGATAATCTCATGTATACCATCATGACGGGAGATGGCATGACTGTCGTTATGTATCCCGCACCCGGCAATAATGGTCGCATCGGCATTTTCTCCCACAATAAAGGTATTGTAAACCTTGTCCTGTAAACCAGGTTGAGTCAATACGACTGGTACATGAACAGTTTCATTTCTGGTGCCTGGTTTTATTTCCACCACCAATCCCGTACCATCAGCATTGGGACCCACTGATATATTAGGAGAAGATTGTCTCATAACCGCCGTACCATTAAGTCTTATATTTAGTGCCCCTTTGGGCATCTCCTTTATATCGGCAATTGTATCCAACAAATTCAGATCTAATTTACTTAACGTCATAAATCACATCCCCCTGACATTGATTACGAACTTTACATTCTATATCATCCTTGATTAAATGCCATATTTCCGCCGGAGTACCGTGCTCAATGATTACGCCGCCTTCAACAACTATTATTTCATCGCACACCGGAATAATCTTTTCGTTATGGGTAATAACAACAGCTGTATTATGGGGATTGTTTTTATACGCAGACAATATAAGACCCAATAATTTTTGTATGGTCCACAAATCGACCCCTGCTTCCGGTTCATCGAATATACTGATGACAGGATTGCGTAATAATAATTGAGCCATCTCAATCCTTTTTATCTCGCCACCACTCAAACCTGCTCCCAGGTCGCGGTCTAAATAATCTTCAGGGCATAGACCTACATCTCTAAGATAACCCCTTATCCGCAACTGATCAGCTTGAGGACAAGCTATGGCAAGCACATCCTGTATAGTTAGGCCTTTAAAGCGGGGCGGTTGTTGGAACGCATAACCGATACCCTTGCGGGCTCTTTCAGTTATGGTCAAATTGGTGATCTCCTTCCCTTCCAGATAAATATGACCACTACTCTGTTTATAGATTCCCATAATTACCTTGGCAATGGACGACTTTCCGCCTCCGTTAGGTCCGGTTACGGCATATACTTTCCCTTTTTCAAATTTGATATTTATACCTTTAAGTATTTCTATCTTTTCACCACTATCATTATCAACCTGCATGTGTATATCCTCAAGTTTCAACATAAAACCACCGCCTTTGAGATTAATTAGTTTATTTTATCATAACCAGGAATTATAAGTCTAATGTAGGGCGCAAAAAATAAGGGCGCGCTATATTTGGATAACGTTCCCCCATCTCGGTTTATTTTTGCGAACCTTAATTTCAGGACCGGCTCTCTTAACTTCGTCACCTATTGGTATGTAAGCCTAACAAGGGGACGGTTCGAGACCACTGAAAAAGTATCATAAATGTCATCCTGAGGAGCTACAGGCGACGAAGGATCTCTTTTGGAAGTCTGTAATATTGGGCCTTTAGCCAACGAGATTCTTCGCTATCGCTCAGAATGACACGCAAAAGAGCACTTTTTCAGCAGTCTCGGACGGTCCTACTGTTACATTTCTCCAATGAACACCTTGCTGCAACCAGGATCCATCCCCCCTGTCGCAATTCTCAGCTTAGATGTCATTCCCAGAACTTGCCAATATTACGCAAACGCAGATAGCGCTGCTCTAATAGCTCCGCTATAGGCTGCGAACACACCTCATTTAAATGTTTCTTTATGCTCGACTCAAGTGATAGAACAAAATCGGGCGCATCCAAAAGATGTTCATTTACCGGTTCATCTATTACCTCATCCACAATTCCCATATCTTTCAAAGACGCAGCACTGAGTTTAAGTGCTGCCGCCATTTCATCAGCTCTTTTAATATCGCGCAGCAGTATTGACGCGCAGGTCTCAGGTGACGCCACTGAAAAAACAGCATTAGAAAGCATCAGAATACGATCCGCGATGGTTAAGGCTAAGGCCCCTCCGCTGCCGCCTTCACCAGTGATGACTGAAATGACTGGCACTTTAAGATTGCTCAAGCATAGCAAAAGCTGCGAAATAGCCCATGCCTGTCCGCGTTCTTCGGCCCCAATGCCCGGCTCAGCACCAGGTGTATTTATGAAGGTTAAGACTGGACGGCCAAACTTTTCAGCCTCTTGCAATAATCGGTATGCTTTACGATAGCCTTCAGGACGGGGCATACCAAAATTATGGCTGATATTGTCAGCTGTATCTTTACCCTTTTGATGTCCAATTACGGTCACTGACCGTCCATCAAATATACCTATTCCACCTACTATGGCAGGATCATCGCCATATAGGCGGTCTCCATGCAATTCAATAAATTCTGTACAAAGCAACTCTATATAATCCCTGGTCATAGGTCTTTCTAAATCACGCGATATAAGTACCTGCTCCCAGGGAGTCAAGTTCTTATATCTTTCCTCTTTCAATTCATTTATTCTTTTTTCTACATTGGCAATCTCACTGCTGAAATCGCAATGTAGACTAACTGATAGATCCTTTAGTTCCGTCAGCTTATTCTCCAACAGCTTATACGTCGTTTCAAAATCAAACTTGTTTCTCGCCATGACTACCTCCTTGGTGAAGGTTCAGCAATTGCACCAACAAAGAACGTATCTCCAATCGGGGCTGGATTATGTCAATCATTCCATGTTGTAAGAGAAATTCCGAGCGCTGAAATCCGGCCGGAAGTTTCTGCCCCGTGGTTTGCTCGATTACTCGCGGCCCCGTAAAACCAATTAACGCACCTGGCTCGGCTATGATAATGTCGGCCAAGGAGGCAAAGCTGGCGGTAACCCCGCCCGTAGTGGGGTGAGTCAGGATAGATATGAAGAGCAGTCCGGCCGCATTCAACCGTCCCACCGCCGCACTGGTTTTGCCCATCTGCATAAGGGAAAGCATCCCCTCCTGCATGCGGGCACCTCCTGAACAACAAACTATAATGAAAGGCAGGGAGTACTTTATGGCTCCTTCAATTGCCCGACAAATCTTTTCTCCCACCACTGAACCCATGCTGGCCATCATAAAGCGCGAATCCATCGCGGCAACTATTACATCAACCCCGCCAATTTTAGATCTTCCGGTTATTATTGCTTCCGGCAGGCGGGTTTCCTCTCTGGCTTTATCCAGCTTTTCTTCATAGTCAGGAAACTCTAACGGATTATAGGAGATGAGATTATCATCCCATTCATCAAATGAATCCTCATCGCAAAGCGAATATATTCGCTCCCAGGCAGTAACAGCAAAATGGTGTGAACAGCGCGGGCAAAAGTCGTTGTTTTGTATTTTCTCGGCTTCAGATATCCAGGCCGAACAGGCCGGACATGAGAAATTCCCTTCTCCGCTGTCAAAGGTGAGAGGCGATTTTTTTATACCTGATAAATCGATATAAGTCTTCTTTTTATTAAACGCAGGTTTAAACATACTAAGCATCCTTCCGAGGTGATTTATCCATTCCGAACATAAGCTCACCCCGACATACCAATTCATTTTGCACCTTTACTTCCCCTTGGAACCATCCGAAACTGCTTTTCAACTTTATGACCTGTGTGCTGATTACTAATGTGTCTCCCGGGACTGCCTGGCGCTTAAAACGTATCTTGTCGACTCCAGCCAAAAATCCCAGTTGCCCCTGATATTTTTCCTGGCTGAAAAGGGCGCAAGCCCCCACTTGAGCCATGGCTTCTATCATCAGCACCCCGGGCATAATAGGCCTTCCTGGGAAATGGCCGGCGAAATAAGGTTCATTTATGGTTATGTTCTTGATCCCTACCGCTTTAACTCCCGGTTCCAGTTCAATAATTCTATCTACCAGGAGAAAAGGATAACGATGGGGCAGAACTTGGAGTATTTCGTTAATGTCCATAATATCACCCCTATTATTCATACTTTCTGATGATAAGCGCCGCATTATGGCCGCCAAACCCCAGCGATTCTGAAGCAGCTACATCTATCTGCTTTTCTCGAGGCTGTTCCCTGACGTAGTCCAGATCACATTCCGGGTCAGGATTATCAAGATTTATTGTGGGTGGTATCAGGTTGTTCCTTAGTGTTAATACAGTGGCAATCAGTTCCACTGCTCCAGCGGCTCCTAACATGTGTCCGGTGGCCGCTTTCGTAGACGTAATGGCTAAATTATTACAATCTGAACCTAAAACCTGTTTGAGAGCTCTGGTTTCCACGAGATCGTTATAGTGTGTGCCCGTACCATGGGCATTCATATAATCAAGCTCTGCCGGTCGAACATCAGCCTCTTGCAAAGCAGCTTTTAATGCTCTAGCCGCCCCATTTCCTTCAGGGTCAGGCTGGACAATATGGTAAGCATCTGAGCTGCTGCCATAACCGATTAATTCCGCATAAATCCTGGCATCTCTCTTTAAGGCATGCTCAAGTTCTTCCAAAATAACAATACCCGAGCCCTCACCCATAACAAAGCCATCCCGATCAATGTCGAAGGGCCGGCAAGCCTGCTGAGGCTGATCGTTGCGGGTAGACAAGGCTTTCATAGCGCAGAATCCTGCAATACTCAGCGGGGTTATGGGAGCTTCGGTCCCTCCGCTTATCATGATATCGGCATCTCCATGCTGAATAATGCGATAGGCATCACCAATGGAATTAGTCGCTGTCGCACACGCTGTCACTGAGCAGCTACTGGGTCCCCGGGCTCCAAACATAATTGACACCTGCCCGGCCGCCATGTTGGGAATTAACATGGGAATAAAAAATGGGTTTACTCCACCAACGCCTCGTTTCTGTAAAACTAAGTATTGTTTTTCAAATATGTCCAACCCGCCAATTCCAGTCCCTATGACTACCCCCGCTCTATCGGGGTCAAACTTGTTTAACTCCAGGCCGGCATCATCTAAGGCCAATCGAGAAGCGGCACAGGCATATTGGATAAATGGATCCATGCGTCGGGCTTCGGTTCTAGGCATGTAATCCTGCGCATTAAAATCCTTTACCTGGGCGGCTATTTTAGTAGGATAATCGCTGGCGTCAAAGCGGTCGATAATACCGATACCACTTTGCCCGGCCAGCAAATTCGCAAAAAATTCATTTATATCGTGGGCAATGGGACTAATGGTTCCCATGCCTGTGATTACGACTCTGCGTGGCATCAAATTTTCACCCCATTTTAAGACTATTCTCCCAGGTGTTTTTCTATGTAATCAACTACATCTTTGACTGTTTTCAGGTTTTCGGCAATTTCTTCTGGTATCTCGAATTCATATTCTTCCTCCAGCAACATTATCATTTCGACAACGTCCAGGGAATCAGCTTCCAAATCCTCTTCAAAGCGCGATTCAAGCTTGATTTCGTCACCCGAAATATCTTTTACTTCCACTATAATCTTTTTAACCGTCTCAAATACTGACATTATTAACCCTCCTAAAATTATTTTAATTGGATACTAAATGGACATACCGCCATCGACCCGAATAACCTGCCCATTTATATAGGCAGCTGCAGGTGAAGCTAAAAAACCTACCAACGAAGCAACATCCTCAGGAGTGCCCAATCTGCCGACGGGAATCTGCGCCACCATTTTGGCACCGACCTCGGGGGGGAGATTTCGAGTCATATCACTTGCTATATAACCGGGAGCCACCGCATTGGCAGTAATCCCGCGAGGTCCATATTCCTTGGCTACTGAATAGGTAAAACCCAGCAAACCCGCTTTGGAAGCGGCGTAATGTGCCTGCCCGGCATTGCCGCCCATTCCTACCACGGAAGATATATTAATAATTCTTCCCTGTCTCTTTTTCATCATATACTTAAGAGCTGCTTTCGTACAATAGAAAGCTGACGACAAATTAGTGTTTATAACATCATGCCACTGAGCATCGCTCATACGAATGAGCAGCTGATCTTTATTAATCCCGGCATTATTGACCAGAACATCGATACGGCCCAGACTTTCTACAGTTTTCTCAACCAGTTGGGCTGCACCTTCGGAAGTGGATACATCAGCGCCCAAAATAACACCTGCTCCGCCGAAAGATTCAATTACCTGCAATACTTCCTCAGCCTGTTCTTTATTATGGGCTTCATCACTCTTATTATAATAGTTTATGGCTACCCGGAAGCCATTTTGCGCCAACTTTATAGCTATGGCTCTGCCGATACCGCGTGAACTGCCGGTAACCAGAGCTGCATAATCCATATTACTCATATTCCTTCACCTTCTCCATAAGTTTTGGCAGGGTTTTATTATCCTCAATTCTGCCCAGGATTCGAGAACGGTCAATTTTCTTAATTAATCCGGAGAGGCTGGAACCCGGCCCTATCTCTATAAAATAATCGACCTTGTTCAACATGTAGCGCACACTTTGTTCCCAGAGTACCGGCGAATGCAATTGTTTTACCAGCAATTCAGGAAAATCCCCGGCCCTGTTTTCCCGCGCATTAACGTTGGAAATGACATCTACAATAGGTTCACTAAACTGCACCCTGGCAACCTCCACCGCAAACTTGCGGGCACATTCTTCCAATAGGGGACTGTGGCTAGGCACACTAATGGGAAGCATCATAGTCCTGGCACCTGCGTTTTTGAGCAAGCTGGACGCCTCTTCCACAGAACCTCTTTCCCCCGATATCACCAGTTGGCCCGGACAATTATAGTTGGCTACCATCACGGTTCCCTCTACCTGGTCACATATGCGTTCCACCAGGTCAGTCTCTAAACCTATGACTGCCGCCATCGCTCCTTTGCCAATTGGTACTGCTTCCTGCATAAGTCTTGCTCTTGTCATGACCAATGGCAATGATTGTTCTAATGTCATAGCTCCGGCTGCGGTCAAAGCAGTGTATTCTCCCAAACTCAAGCCCGCCATAAGCTGGGCTGATAAACCATTTTTTCTCGCTGCCGCCAGGCAGGCCAAACTGGTGACCATAATAGCCGGTTGCGAATATATGGTTTGATCCAATTGAGCCTGGGGACCTTCAAAACAGAGTGTACTCAATTTATATCCGCATATTTGATCAGCTAAATCAAACACCCGGGCTGCTTCCTCATATGAGTCGGCCATTTCTTTTCCCATGCCTATATATTGAGAACCCTGCCCCGGGAACACAAAAGCCATCCTTAACATTTGAATCCTCCCATTTTGTCCAGTATAGCAACTGTTTCCGTCATGATTTCCTTTACTATTGCCGCTGCTGGCTGCACCTTTTTCACCATGCCAGAAATCTGGCCTGCCAGGATGCTGCCATTTTCCATATCACCATCCACCGCAGCCATAGGGTAGCGGCCTGAACCCAGTTGCATAAGCACTTCTTTGTCAGCCCCCTCTTTTTCGGCTTTCAGGTATGCACGGGTAAAGGTATTTTGTATGGCTCTAACAGGATGACCGGTTGACACACCGCACACAACTGTAGACCGATCCCTGACCTTTATAACTTTATCCTGATAGGCGGGGTGCACATTGGCTTCCTGTGCGCAAATAAAACGTGTGCCCAATTGAGCACCCTGAGCACCCAAAGCCAAAGCTGCAGCAACGCCACGGCCGTCTGCGATTCCTCCCGCCGCAATAATGGGAATTTTCACTTCATCCGCAACCATTGGCACTATACACATAGTGGTCATTTCTCCTACATGCCCGCCTGATTCAACGCCTTCAATTACCAGAGCATCGGCACCTAAGCGTTCCAAACGACGTGCCAGAGCAACTGCAGCTACCACCGGAACTATCTTTATCCCAGCTTCTTTAAATTTAGCCATTAAAGGACCGGGATTTCCTCCCCCCGTAGCAACTACAGGAATTTTCTCTCTAATAATTAACTCCAAGTTTTCTGAAAGGAAAGGTGAGGTAAGTACCAAATTGACAGCGAAATTACGGGAGGTTATTTCGCGCGCGATTCGAATCTCTTCCTGGAGCCAGGATGACGGGGCGTTACCGCTGCCTATGGTTCCCATTCCGCCTGCCTCAGAAACGGCGGCAGCCAATTTGCCTCCCGCAATCCAGGCCATGCCCCCCTGAATTAGCGGATAATTAATTTCCAATAAATCGCATAAGCTTGTATGTATCAGCATCTAATCTCTCCCCCAACGCAGGATTGCCCCCCCATAAGTAAGACCAGCCCCAAATCCAACCATAAGTATATTGGCACCCTTTTGCAACGGTTGTTTTTCATTTACCTGGGCCAGGGCTACAGGTATGGAGGCAGCCGACATATTTCCATAATGATCCAGATTTATCACTACTTTTTCCATTGGTATCTTCATTCGCCTTACTGCGGCCCGGATAATGCGTATATTAGCCTGATGGGGTACAAATAAATCTATATCCTCAAAACTCAAACCTGCTTTGCCTAATAATTCCTCGCTGGCTTCGGCCATAATTTTGGC
>JBAYYO010000033.1:0-12103 GCA_041672985.1 Syntrophomonas sp.
CTCCCACAATCTCACCTTAATACCAGACTCAGCAATATAGTAAGCGGCTTCGCATCCTGCCAAGCCGCCCCCAATAACGTTAATTGCCAACAATTTTTTTCACCGTTTCCGGGCGGTGCTTACACTCCGGGTTTTGGCAAACCGCTTCCGCTTCTTTGTTCTTATTCATCTTTTCTACCATCGCATCACCACAGACCGGACATTTCTCCCCGGTGGGCTTGTTCCAGGAGCGGAAGTTGCATTCCGGGTAGTTCTTGCACCCATAGTACCTGCGTCCCTTTTTAGATTTAAGGGCGATTACGGCCCCTTTACAAAACGGGCAATCTACCCCCGCCTCTTCATTCAGTGATTCGGTATATCGGCACTCAGGAAAACCGGAACATGCAATGAATTTTCCAAAGCGGCCATATTTTATAAACATGGGCTGCCCACACTTGGGGCACTCTTTACCAGCATCCTCATCCTTTATTTCTACCTTCTCGATTAACTCCTGCGCCTTCTCCAGGTCCGCATTGAAAGGGGCGTAGAAATCCCGGATAACCTCTTTCCAATTTAACTGTCCTTCTTCTATTCTATCGAGTTCCTCTTCCATTTTGGCTGTAAATTGGGTATCTAATATATTGCCAAAATGCTTCATTAATAAATCCACCACAATATAACCTAATTCGGTGGGAACAAATTGTTTATTCTGCCGCTCCACATAATGACGCTTAATTATTGTCTCAATGATGGGCGCATATGTACTCGGGCGCCCGATATTCTTCTCTTCCAGCAGTTTTACCAGACTGGCGTCGGTGTACCGGGGCGGCGGTTGGGTAAAATGCTGCTCTGGCTTTAATTCCCTCAGCTTAAGGGTCTGACCCGGCTCCATGTCTGGAATCGGATTTTTCACCTCTTCCTCATCGCTGTCTTTGTAGACTTTTTTATAGCCGGGAAATTTTAATTGCGAGGAATTAGCCCGTAATCCATAGCCCCCCGCATCAATCTCAGCCTTGACGGTATCATAAACCGCCGCGGTCATCTGACTGGCTACAAACCGTTCCCAAATAAGTTTGTAGAGCCGGTGTTGATCCCTGCTAAGATGCATTTTAATGCTCTCCGGAGTTCGGATAACAGAAGTAGGCCGAATCGCCTCATGGGCATCCTGGGCCGATTTGCGGCTTTTATATTGATTGGGTGCAGACGGTGCATAGGGCTGCCCATACTCCGTTTTTATATAGTCCAGGGCCTCCATCTGGGCACCACTTGCTATTCGGGTGGAATCAGTACGCAGATAAGTAATCAAACCTACCGTTTCTTTTTTCCCCATTTCCAGTCCTTCATACAATTCCTGGGCTACCCGCATGGCTCGGCTGGGGGAAAACCCTAATCTTTTGGATGCCTCTTGCTGCATAGTACTGGTAATAAAAGGAGGCTTCGGTTTGAGGCGCTTCTCTTTTTTCTCCACGTTTTTGAGTGTGAAGGCAGCCCCCTGCAGATAATCCACCACTCGCTGTTGCTCGGCCTGGTTCTTTATTTCCAACTTTTTACCCTGGTAGGAAATCAGGTTGGCGACAAAGCCCCCCTGCTTGTTATGGCTCAGAATGGCCTCAATAGTCCAATATTCTTCTGCTACGAAGGACTCGATCTCCTTCTCTCTTTCGCATATTACCCGCACCACTACAGACTGCACCCGTCCCGCACTTAATCCTTTGCGGACTTTGCTCCACAGCAGAGGACTTAAGTTATAACCAACCAGTCGATCCAAGACCCGTCGAGCCTGCTGAGCATTGACCAGATCCATATCCACCGGGCGGGAGTTTTTGATAGCTTTTTTGATCGCATCATCTGTTATCTCGTTAAACTCAATCCTGCATTTGGAACCTTCCGGAATCTTGATGAAATTCTGTAGATGCCAGGCAATGGCCTCCCCTTCACGGTCAGGGTCAGTTGCCAGCAGTATGCGTTTGGACTTTTTAGACTCGTTTTTGATTTCCTTCAGGAGGTCGCCTTTGCCGCGTATAGTAATATACTGTGGTTCAAAGTCGTCCTCTATATTAATCCCCAGTTTACTCTTGGGTAAATCTTTAATATGACCCACACTGGCTTTGACCTTATAGTTTTTACCCAGAAATTTAGCTATAGTCTTAGCTTTGGCTGCTGACTCTACAATAACCAGAGTACCTTGTGCCAAAATATCACCTCGTTAATATATTTTCTCAGGAATTAAATAAATAATAACCTCTCAGGCCCGGCCTGGGAAGGACTTTTCATGGGATTCCTAAATCTTTACATAGTAATTGCCTGGCATTGCTCGAATTATGCCCTTCAATTCCATCTTGAGCAGAACAGTGCTCAGCCGTCCTATGTTCAGTTCTGTGCCGTCAAGCAGGTTGTCAAAATGCACCGTTTCGTGGCCTATCAACTCCAACACCAATATTTCCTCAGGATCACGCTCGAATGAAAGTTCCCCTTGCTGTGTATGCGGCTCCTGCTCTTTATCGTTTAAGCCATATTCGGCCAATATGTCTTGGACATCACTTACCAGACATGCTCCCTGTTTAATGAGATAATTGGTGCCGGCACTGTTTTTGCTGTTTATAGGACCAGGAATGGCAAACACATCCCGCCCCTGTTCCAGGGCAAAATCGGCGGTAATCAGTGCCCCACTCCGCTGCTTGGCTTCAACTACCAAAACCCCGCGCGATAGTCCTGAAATAGTACGATTTCGGGCCGGGAAATTGCCTGGTTCCGGGTGCGCATCAGGTGGAAACTCGCTAAGCATTAGACCTTGTTCACAGATGCTATTATACAGCTTTTTGTTTTCGGGTGGATATACCACGTTCAGCCCACTGCCTAAAACGGCTGCGGTTTTCCCGCCCGCTTCCAAAGCCCCCTGATGGGATTCCGTGTCTATCCCTCGCGCCATACCACTAACTACCACTATTCCCTGCTGGGCCAGTTCGTTTCCAAATCGCCGGGCTTGGACCCGGCCATAATTAGAGGCTGCTCTTGATCCTACCACAGCCATACAGAAACCCTTAACTATTTGTATGTCACCATGGTAGTAAAATAAGTAAGGCGGATCAAAAATACTCTGCAGGAGATCCGGGTATTCATCATCTTCTACACAGCATATCTTGATGTCATCGCTAACAAGTTTATCTAATAATGCCAGGGGATCTGCTTTCCGCCTTGAATCCATAATTGCGGCCTGAATTGGTGCTGATAAGGAAGAGCTTTGCCATGAGTTGCGATCACCTTCCAGACAGGCTTGGAAGCTCCCCATCTCTTGCTTGATTTTCCACAAGGTCCTATTCCCTACCCCCGGCAGGGTATGCAGAAAACATAAGCTGGCTCTTTCAATCCGGTTCACCCCAACAACCCCGTTTACTCCAGAATCTCAAATGGCAATATTATACATCACCTGATAACCTCTACAGCAATTGATAACATAAAAAACTTTACTATGCAAGATAAGATCACGCAAATATTGATAATTGGCTGGTAAAAATGGGACTAATTGCGAGCCTAAAAATGCGAGCTGTTGGAGAAAATATATTATGAAGAAGGGCAAAGTCTGAAAGTAGTTGTTTCATGACGTTTTATGCCTCAAGAAGGGAATGGATATGAAAATGATAAATAACATGGTGGACAATATGATGGACTATAAGGAATCCATAACCGAAAAATATACCCAGGATGGTAAAGCAGATCCCGGCCGGTTCAGTTTTATGGAGCCAGGCTGGTGGGGGCTGCATGCAGCCGCCATAACAGGCATCTATTGGCTGGGCCGCAAACTGCGCAACCGATAATAGCCTGAAAATAGCATCATTCTGAGCCAGTAAAGACATGTTATGTTTTGATGGGGATTACACTAATGGTCTGATTGGCCCAAACGTCCCAAACTTTAATAGCAATCTTGATATCCTGACCGGATTCCAGCCTGATCAATAGATCCAGGGCAATTGGTTCTTTAAATCTCTGCTTATTTCTCAACACTTGATAGTGGGAATTGAAAATATGTTCCTGAAAATCCAAATCAATCTCCCAAAATTCAATGTAGTCAGCAAAATCCCGCCTATCGCCCTGCGCTGGCAACTGAGCCGGCCAGTAGAAATCAATGCCCAGATCAACCAGAGTATGATTGTCGTCAACAGGTTTTAGGAGCGGTTGTTTCAGCACTAATTCACAACCGGGGGCATCCTCGCCGTTATTGGCGCCGATAATCTTGAACGGCTTTGATCTGGATCTTATTAGACGGTAACAGCTGGTTTGCAGGGCGAGACTACTGGCATCGGCTAAAACCCAGTTTCTTCCCATTTCGTTACATACTTCCGCCAGGGTTCCGGAACCAGCAAAGAAATCAGCTACCAGACTGCCGGGGCGCGAAGCTGCTGCAATCAGGCGCGCCAACAATTCCTTGGGTTTTTGGGTCGGGAACTTAAGATTTTCATAAGCGGTGGGACTTAATATTTTATTAATATCAACCCACCAATCCTGCATTAATGCCCCTTCTTCATGCAGCTTATAACGGTCCCCTTTCACATTGGTCAATCCACGTTTTATGGTCCCCTGGGTATAGGGACGATACTGGGGGTTATATATGTATTCGGGACTGCGCGCATACCACAAAATCAAATCATGTTTGCGGTGGAAATAGCGGCGTGAACTACTGCCCCCTCCGAAACACCAGGCAATCTCATTAATAAAATTGTCGGGGCCAAATATTTCATCGAGCAGCACCCGCAGGTAGTGGCTGACATGCCAATCAACATGAACGAATATACTCCCCTCATTAGAAAGGACCTTTTTCATTAGCTGCAGGCGAGTATACATCATATCGAGGTATGAATCCAAACCTCGCGGCCATCGGTCCTGAAAGGCCGTTCGTTTAATATATTTTATATCGGAGTAGGCACCGATGCTGATAGAGGAGTGGTAATCAAGCTCCGTCATATATGGCGGGTCAATGTAAATAAGGTCGATTTTTTTCTCAGGTTCGGCTTTAACTATGTAGTTAAGCAGGTCATAGTTGTCTCCATAATAAAAAATGTTTTCTATTTTCTCGTCACCAAGCACAGGCACTTCTAGTTGTTCATAATAGCCCTGGTTTTCAAATATGGGGTTTACCGTCATCCTCTGTATAGCCTGTATTGAAGAAATTGGCTGTTGCATCTCTTCAATTTTACTGTCCCATACCAGACGAGCCGACCGATAGTTTCCCATGTCAAATTCTCCGCCCATTTTATTAAAGAGTTTAACACAAAAAAGTCCTGTCTACACAGGACAAATTAACAGCCTATCTATTAAACCATTTATGGATTACATTACTGACCATGATAGCTGGCGTTTATGAATATTAAATTATCACAGGTGAAGGCTGGTTCACTGCGCAATAAATTCTGGGATAGGGGCACCATCAGAGTCAGAATAATCACCATCAGTAAAATCAGCCCAATACCTCTTTTCATTCAACAGCCCTCCTCTCTTACACATACTTCTTGAGCTGTTTCAGAGCGGCCTTTTCCAATCGGGAAACCTGGGCCTGTGATATCCCAATCTCATCAGCCACTTCCATCTGCGTCTTGCCGTTAAAGAATCGCAGTGATACGATATGTTTTTCCCTTTCATTGAGCTTTTTTAAGGCTTCATTGATGGTAATCGACTCTAACCACAATGAGTCCGTATTCTTATCATCACTAATCTGATCCATGACCAGTATAGGATCGCCGCCATCATTATAGATTGGTTCAAAAAGTGATACTGGTTCCTGAATGGCATCCAAGGCAAAAACCACCTCTTCTCTGGCCACCTCCAATTTATCTGCCATTTGAGCAATGGTGGGTTCAGTAGAATTCTCAGCCAAAAGGCGTTCTCGTACTTGCAGGGCTTTATAAGCTATATCCCTTAGCGAGCGAGAAACTCGGATCGGATTGTTGTCACGTAAATATCTGCGTATTTCCCCGATTATCATGGGAACTGCATAGGTGGAAAACCTTACATTTTGACTTAAATCGAAATTGTCAATGGCTTTAATGAGACCGATACATCCCACTTGAAAAAGATCATCTACAAATTCGCCTCTATTATTGAAACGCTGTATTACGCTAAGTACCAGACGAAGATTACCTTGAATAAGCTTTTCCCTAGCTTCTGTTTGGCCATTTTGCATAGCAGCGAAGAGCTTGCGCATTTCTTCATTTTTCAATACCGGCAATTTGGAAGTGTTGACGCCGCAAATCTCCACCTTGGTGATCAAAAAGCCACCCCTTCCTTCAATAGTGGACGTTTCTAGTGCATAGTGCACAAGGGATAGTAGATAGTTAATTGCTAAAAGTCTATAAAATTAGCAGAACATTGATTATCCAGGCGTAATAACCTACCCCTACGGGGAATATAGGTATTTACCAGGGTTCACTATTTAATGTTGTTAGTTGTATAAAGCGTTCCTGCTTCCCTTAACCAGGTGGAAGCTGTGTTTCTTTATTCTTAATTATTTACTTTTCTGTAACTTATTATTCTCAGTTATATGGTAAATGATGGCAAATAAAAAGAGCTTTGCGCAAAGCTCTTAATATTTCTTGAACTAGAACTTATTTATTAAGTTTTTATATACTAAAAATTATCATCTATTCTATTTTTCTAATCTCCCTCTGCAAGCGTTTTAAGATTCTTTTTTCGAGACGACTGATATATGATTGCGATATTCCCAGCAAATCGGCGACCTCCTTCTGGGTCTTTTCGGTGCCGTCATTTAATCCAAATCTCAGTTTGATTATGGTATGCTCACGGGGATTTAGTTTATGCATGGCCTGCCATAATAATGATTTTTCTACTTCTCCCTCAATCTTTTTATAAATCATATCCCCCTCGGTACCTAAAATATCGGAAAGAAGCAGTTCATTGCCATCCCAATCAATGTTTAAGGGCTCATCCAGCGAAACTTCACCGCGGTTCTTTTGGTTACGGCGCAGGTACATCAGTATTTCATTTTCAATGCAGCGTGATGCATAAGTAGCTAACTTAATGTTCTTCTTCGGTTCAAAGGTGTTAACAGCCTTAATGAGACCTATAGTGCCTATGGAAACCAGATCCTCAATATTTATGCCCGTGTTTTCAAATTTCTTGGCTATGTAAACAACCAGGCGCAGGTTATGTTCGATAAGCGTCCCTTTTACTTCGCCATCCCCCTGATCCAAACGAGCTATCAGTTGTATCTCTTCGTGATCCTTGAGCGGAGGGGGCAGGATTTCAGTAGAGCCAATATAATGCACGAAGTCTGGCATTTTCCTTTTGATATACCATTTGAAAAATCGCAGTTTCCAGGCAGCCAACGTTTCCTTTATCTTCACAAATTACTCCCCCTATACTTTTTGTAATATTTCCGCCGGAATAAGCAATTGATAATCATCCTGGGATGCAAGGCGATCAAGGTACACCCCCACAACTAGATTTCTATACTGCAGATTAATTTGCTCAGAATCCACAACAATTTCGTCACATCTAAAACCCACCATTAATCCGTTTTTCTGACCTATAGAGGAAAATGGTATGAGTCGTAAACGGCTGGCCCAACTGCTTACACTCAAGGCCTGCAGAATATCATTGTTATCATGGAAATTCTCGATAGCCGCCTGGCAGTCATCAGGAATACATTCTTTTAATAAGTCATATTCGGCCACTATTACGGGACGCTTGGTAAGGGGATCACGCAGGTTATTGCCGGTATCAAGAAAGCCTTCTCCCCGACACATTTTATTGTCAAAATGTAATTCCACCCGATATTTTAATAGAGCGGGGATAATTTTCTGCGACAGATATTTTCCGCCGTATTGGCCCAGATAAAGAGCACAGACTATACCTCCCAGCAACCACCAATATGAGAAGGGATCACCCTGAATGTTTTCATTCATCAGATAGGTGATGCCAATGGTTGCTCCTGCCATTGCAAAGCTCACCGCATAAAAACAGAGCAGAATTTTCTTAAATTCCTGCCACCCCTTAGGGTGTAGGGCTAGTATGACCACCAGGCACGAAAACATGATCTTAGCCGGCATACTATACCAGATGCCAGTGTTAGGAAACAGATTAACGACACCATAAATTCCACCCAGGATAGCAACCAAAATAAAGCGAACATATGCGATTGACTTTCGGCTCAGTTTGGCCGTCGCCCAGAGTATCACAAAATCCATGATGAAATTAACCAGAAATGTAATATCCGCATATACTTTAGGTTGGTCCACAAGCTCACCCATATTCAACCATTATGCCTTTGCGACTGGATAGATACAGACTCCCGGGGATGAAACCTCGGCCTTTATCTCATGCCCGCTTCAGAAAATATTATGACTCTTCATTAATATGTCTGTAATTTTCAAGTATGTGTGCCAAATTATACTAGAAGCCTCATTATTATTTTGTTGTTTGGTGGAATATCGGGCCGGTATCTTTTGCTATTAATAGCCAATAAGACGGTATTAATATAATTTTCCGGTGGATACTATGCGATAATCTGGAAAATATATTCTTATACCTAAAAATTAACTTTTAATAGGTTGATACAGCGATAAATGTGTAATAAGTATTACCGTAGGGGTAGTATTAATTGGGTACCGCGGGAACAAGTATTCCCGGGAAAGAAGCTCGTGATGGGCATATTATAGCGGTGGAAATGGCGTTGCAGAAATAATATAAAGGTTAGCCCCATTATAATCCTGACTAACCTTATAATTATTTTAACCATAATTGATATTAAATAAATTTCAATTTTTATTTGTGTTTCAGTACAAAGGGGGGAATCTCTAAATCATTTCTATCCAAGAACGAATGTCCAGGCTTAACTGCTCTGGAACGTGGCCCGGGCTCGCTGGACTGTATTCTGGGACTATCAAAGCCGGTGGCTATGACCGTAACTCTGACTTCATCCTCCAGGGTTTCATCAGTATTGGCACCAAATATAATGTTGGCTTCCGCATCAGCGGATTCATGGATAATGGCCGCCGCCTCTTGAATCTCGAACAGGGTAAGATCATTTCCGCCACTGATGTTAAACAGTACCCCTTTAGCCCCTTCAATAGAGGTTTCCAGCAGGGGGCTGGAAATCGCCTGGCGGGCCGCTTCGGCCGCGCGATTTTCGCCTTTGGCCTGTCCAATACCCATTAGAGCTGATCCCGTATTTTTCATTACTGTTTGCACATCAGCAAAGTCACAATTGATTAGCCCGGGTATGGCTATAAGGTCGGAAATCCCCTGCACACCCTGTCTCAGTATATCGTCAGCAACTCTAAAGGCATCATTTAATCCGGTGTTCTTCTGCACCACCTGTAACAAACGGTCATTGGGAATGGTAATCAGGCTGTCAACTTCTGCTCGTAAAGCCTGGATACCCGTTTCGGCCTGCTGGTTTCTCTTCCGTCCTTCGAATAGAAACGGTTTGGTTACCACGCCCACCGTAAGCGCACCAACTTGTTTGGCCAGGCGGGCTATTACCGGGGCACCACCCGTACCTGTACCGCCCCCCATGCCGGCGGTAACAAACACCATATCAGCACCTTGCAAGGCTTTAATTATTTCATCCTCGTTTTCCTGAGCAGCTTTCATACCGACCTCTGGGTCGGCTCCTGCTCCCAGACCTTTGGTGAGCTTTCCCCCCACTTGAATCTTTTTTTCTGCTTTTGACAGGTATAACGCTTGGGAATCTGTATTTACGGCTATAAATTCGACTCCTTTTAAATTGGCCTCAATCATTCTGTTTATGGCGTTGCTCCCCCCACCGCCAACCCCTATCACCTTAATATCGGCAAATTGCTGCATTTCAACATCAAAATCTAACGGCATATTTTACCCTCCTCTGTTTATTACGAAAATAAGTCCTTTAACCAATAATTTATTTTCTGAAAAACACTGGATACCCCAGGTTTGGTATCCACTAAAGCAGGCTCCAGGGTTTTGAAACCATAAATCAAGCCTCCCAAAGCTACTGAATTCTGGGGCCGATTGATTTCATTGCCCGAACCTTTAACGTTTTCGGGGATTCCCAAACGGACCGGTACATCCATATAGTCTTCCATTAATGCTACGAAACCGTTGAGCTGTGCCCCCCCGCCGGTAAAAACTATGCCCCCGGCCAGTTGATATATGTCTCCCAGCTGCTGTAATTCAGTATAAATCATTTCCAGCATTTCCAGAACCCGCGCCGAAATAATTTCAGCCACTAATTTCTGGGATACCTGTCTGATCTCGGTCCCTTGAATGTTATGTATATCAATGATTATATCATCGCTGGCTGATTCTGGTACTGCTACACCAAAATTTTCTTTGATTCGAACTGCTTCCTCGATAGATGTCCTGAGGACGATGGCTAAATCTCTGGTAATGTAATCCCCGCCAATAGGGAGAACGGAGGTAGCTAAAATGGAGCCCTGATTAAATATACTTACCTCCGTGGTGCCAGCCCCCATGTCCACCACAGCTACTCCCATTTCTTTCTCAGCCGGCATCAAAACAGATTCGGCCACCAGCAGCTGATTGTACGCGATTTGGTCAAATTGGAGGTTAATGCGCTGGGCGCTTCTCTGCAAATTCTGAAGTGCTGCTACAGCCGCAACTATCACCAGCGCTTCCGCTTCCAGTCGGCTTCCCACCATTCCCACGGGATCATTAACCCCATCATATCCATCAATAATATATTGTCTCTCAATCACCTGAACAATTGTTTTATCAGGCGGCAGAGCTATATTCCTGGCTGAGTGCAGTGCTCTTTCTTTATCGTCCTCGGTAATTGCATAATCGGTATTACCCACGGCAATCACGGCGTGATTATTAACGGCGGAGATACTAATGCCTGAGAAGCCGCTTATAGTGCTCATGATATCTATCCCGGTCACTCTCTCCAGTTCATTCAAGCATGAATCAATAGAGCGAGCTGTGCTTTCTATATCAATAATGTTGCCTTTCCTTAAACCTGCCGAGGGAATCTGGGCCAACCCCAATACGTGGATCTCCTGGAGATGGTTCATTTCACCCAGAGCAGCCTTAACAGCACTCGTACCTACATCTAAACCCACCATGATATTGCGTTTGCTAATTTTAAAGCACTCCTTATAAGATATCTTATTTGTAAATACTACAAACGCATCTATATTCCTCTTTTGGCGCTAATTTTTTATCAGTACTTTTTCAATAGATATCGACGAATTATTGCTAAATTTTGGAATAATCTTACCCCAAATACCACCACCGCAGCCAGATATAATTCCAGCCCCAACCTATCACCCAGATATGCAAATCCAGCCGCCAGTAAGGAATTGGTAAAAAAGCCGCTTATAAATATGGTGGTATCAAATGCATCTTCCATATAGGCACGAATACCTCCAAAAACTGAATCAAGTGCTGCCAATACGCCGATGGACACATACTTCACCATAGCCATAGGCAGTATAATCGGCAGCTGTAAACCTATGACCAAACCGACAGCCAAACAAAGCAGAGTCAACAAAAACCACATGATTTCGATACCGCCTTTTTAATTTGATGATAGGGGACCTGTAAATTGGAATTTCAAAGCCCCTGTGTATGCTGGTATATCAATCTTATCATCTCTTACCAATTGAGTTTGCAGTCCGTACGACTTGAGTTTTTCCAGCTCCCCGCCTTTTATTAACAAGCCGCTTTCCAGCAGCTGAGGATTTCCGGTAGCTTTAATAACAAATGGGGGTCCAATTTTGTTCCAATTTACCAGAATGGTGGTTCCTGCACAGCGGATTTCCGACATGGCAGTAATACGCTGGCCATTAACGGCTATTGCTTCTGCGCCCGAGGCCTTAATCTCGTTAACAATAGTTAAAATGTCGGTTTCGTGTACTATATAGGCATTGGGATCCTCACCCGGCTGCACCACGTGCAGGCTGTCGTTTAATGTCACAATAATTCCCGGACCAGTAACCGGGATTAGTCCTGCCGCCATATTGGCCTTTCTGAGTTCTCCCTGCAAATCCGCGGTTAACTGGCTCTCACTGCTCACATTGGTTAATTTCTCCCGCAAGGAAACCACTTCGCTGGCCAGACTATCATTTTCTTGGGTGAGAATAATATTCTTGGCCGCCAATTCTTCAACTCG